>DYOT01000057.1 GCA_020720345.1 Candidatus Caenarcanum sp. | reverse complement strand
ATAACCAATAAAGACACATTTTTATTCTTGTTCATCTGTTTTTAAAATGGCATCAAGGTATTTTCCCGTTCTTGATTTTGGGGTTATATACCTGTCTTTTATATAAAATTTCCTGAAAAGATCTATGGGCTCTTCTTTTCCCTGTATGAGGGCATGCCTTATTTCAATAAATTCTTCCAAAAGAGCTTCTTCAACAGGAGTTTCTGCTGTTTCAGGAAACTTGTGCAGCTTTTTTTCATCTATATAAAAATGAAATTCGACTATAAAAACCTGTTCTCCTTCCATGTTTATATCTGTAATTTCAGGTTTGGGGTTTACCCACAATTCCCGATAGCCCTGAACTATCCAGGAGGGAACTTTGTACGTTAATTCTAAAGGAAGCACTATTGCGACGTTATAAAAATCTTTAGTTTTTGCAACAGCACATTCAAAATGCCTTAAAAGAACCTGATAATCTATAGTATTTGCTCTTTTAATATTAAGGCGGTTTGCAGTTATTAACCCTCTTGGATAATTTTTTCTTAATTCCGGTAACAGGGAATTGTTTATTCCATTTTTAGAAAAATAAAGTGTCATGAAAAAACCCTCCTTTTTGTAAAAAAGAATAACAGATATTCTGAATGCTTTTAGAGGGTCAAAAGTATAATGTTAAAAATAAACAATTGATTATATTTTTAATCATTTTCATTTATCGGACATAAACAGGGCTGGACAACTTCATTTGTATCGTGAGAGCGGACTGCGCCGGTTTTATTTTCCTGTTTTTCCAAAAACATAGTTATTGCGCCGGAAGCAAGGCTTGCTGCAAAAATAAAAATTACAGTAAAAAACAAGCCTGTTATTGAGACGGCAAAAGCTGTTTCTTTAGAAATGCCAAAAACCCCCAAAGCGATTATATAGCCCCATTGAACAGGACCGATACCGGCAGATCCTGCCGGTATTAACGAAGCAAAAGCCACAACTGATATGACGAACAAAGCTCCGTAAATTCCAATAAAATGACCAAAGCCAATAATTAAAAGCAAAATTGCCACGGCTTCACAAAACCATATTCCTGCGGTGTATAAAAAAGATTTAAAAAGAAGGGCAGGAGAATGAAAAATTTCAAGCCCATTCATAAAAGAAGTAATAAAATAGCTAATTTTATTAAAAATTTTGCTAAAAAAATCGCGGTTAATTATTGGTGCGGCAATAGCACAAAATTTTTCTTTAAAAGGTTCGTTTTTATATAATTTTGCAGTTATTAATAAGCTTATAAATCCGCCCATAAAGACAATTCCTGCGGCAATAGCAACTTTTCCCAGATGCGGGTTTGAATAAATAAAGGAAATTAAAAACAGTAAAATTAAAAATAAAATCATTCCATCAAACATTCGCTCAAGGACAATTGACGCCATAACAGTTATTCTGCTGATGTCTTCTTTTTTGCCAAAATAATGCGCCCTGTAAAATTCTCCGCCTCTTGCGGGGATTATGCAGTTTGCAAGCCAGCCCCTAAAAAGCGAATTTAACAAAGAATTAAATCTTATTTTTTTGTTTTCCGAAAGTATGGTTTTCCACCTGAAAGCCCGAAAAAGAAAAGAGCATAAATAGACGGGAACCATTAAAACAACATAAAACATGTTTAGATTTTTTATTGCCTCAATTGATTCTTTAATATTTACCGTTCTTAATATAAGTATTATAAAGATTACGCTTATAATAAAGCCAATTATTGTCTTATTAAAAAATTTTTTCATTTTACTCAACTTAAATTTGTTTTCAGAAGCATCCGCTTCTGAACAAGTATACGATACATGAAATGAGGGCTTATTAAATGGCAAAAGCCATTAAAATGTGTTTTTATTATAAAATTTGAGTTTTTTTGTTGTGAATATTATTATTATACATGTTTAATAAATATGTAGAAATAGTAAAGGTAAAAATATATGATCAGAGGAATGACAATCACAGAAAAAATTTTAGCGGCGCATGCCGGTCTTGATGAAGTAAAACCGGGAGATTTGATAACAGCAAAAGTTGATATTACTCTTGCAAATGATATTACAGGACCCGTTGCCATTAATGAATTCAGGAAAATAGGAGTTAAAAAGGTTTTTGATAAGGAAAGGGTTGTTTTTGTCCCTGACCATTTTACCCCTAATAAAGATATAAAGTCCGCCCAGAATGCAAAACTTATACGAGAATTTGCAAAAGAACAGGAATTAAGACATTATTTTGAAGTCGGAAGGCTTGGAATTGAACATACTCTTTTGCCTGATCAAGGGATTGTCGGACCTGGCGACCTTGTTATAGGCGCTGATTCTCATACCTGCACTTATGGAGCGATTGGAGCTTTTTCTACCGGAGTCGGGTCTACTGATTTAGCATGCGCAATGGCTTCCGGCGAAACATGGTTTAAGGTGCCGGAAACAATAAAAGTTATTTTTAACGGCAAATTAAATAAATGGGTTTCAGGAAAAGACTTAATTTTGCATCTTATTGGAGATATAGGGGTTGACGGTGCGCTTTATAAATCATTAGAAATTACGGGTTCTGCTATTGACGAACTTTCAATAGACGGAAGATTTACTATTTGCAATATGGCAATTGAAGCCGGAGCCAAAAACGGAATAATTCCGCCGGATAAAATTACGGAAAGCTATGTTAATAACAGGTGTTTAAGACCGTATAAGTTTTACTCAAGCGATGAAAATGCTGAATATTCAAGAATAATTGAATATAATACAGAACATATTGAGCCTACTGTGGCATTCCCGCATCTTCCCGAAAACACAAGACCCATTTCCCAGATAGAAAATATAAAAATTGACCAGGCTGTAATCGGAAGCTGCACAAACGGAAGATTGCCCGATCTTAAAGAAGCCGCCGAAATTCTGGATGGCAGGAAAGTGCATCCTGATGTAAGGCTTATAGTTTTTCCGGGAACGCAGGAAATTTATCTTGAAGCTATGAAGCTTGGCTATGCCGAAATAATTGTTAAGGCCGGCGGCGTTTTTTCGACTCCTACCTGCGGACCATGTCTTGGCGGACATATGGGAATTCTGGCAGAAGGAGAAAGAGCAATTTCAACCACTAACAGAAATTTTGTAGGAAGAATGGGGCATCCTAAAAGCGAGGTTTATCTTTCCAACCCTGCAATTGCAGCCGCAAGCGCAATTCTGGGAAGAATAGCTTCGCCGGACGAATTATAATTTACTGAAATTTAGCTGTTGAGGCTGAACTTTTTAAAAGTTTCCGTTTGCTGATAATCTGTTTTTGTCGGAGAAGCAGCCGGTATATTTATATGAGATAATTTTTTTGCCCTCAATATGCCGGTCTGGCTAAATAAATATCCTGCAAACCCTGCCAGGGCAAGCACAGCGGTTGCGGCGATTGCTACCCGGGAATTTTTTCCTTTATTAGTGTTGTCAAATAATTTTGTTGCTTCGGCTATAGTGAAGGGTCCCTCTTTCTCCTTTAAAATTTTTCCAAATTTATCCAGAGAGCTTAAAATAGCTTTTGTTTTTTCATTTTCGCCTAATTTAGCTTTTATTGCTATAGCCATTGAAATAGGAGTGTTTAACCCTTTTCCTTCAGAAAGATTTTTAAAATAAGTTTCTTCAGGATTTTTTCCAAGGTCATTAATATTAATTCTCCAGCTTTCCCTTTGGTTTTCGGAATTGTTTAATCTTCTTTCATCTCCTATAGCATCTGAAGCTGTAAAAAACTGGTTTATTGCTGTAAATATTTCTGCAAACTTTGCATTTCTAAATTCTTCAGGAGTTTCCACAGAAGTGTTTAAATGTTCTTTTAATAATTCAGCCTGAACTTTTTTTAAATTCTCATCCAGAGGTCCTGTATAAGGAATATAACCTTGTGCAATTCTAATAAGAGATTCATCGTCGTGAGAACCTATTCCCAATGTATACGTAGATGGCTTATACGTTTTTGAATATTTTTTGTTTGTACCATCTCTATTGTTTGCGTATCTTGTTATACAAATGTGAGAAAATTCATCTTTTGTCAGATGTTTTTCTTTTTCCGCCTCAATCCCCAGAAGCTCAAAAAGTATATCTTCTTTTAATATCTGGTGTTTAGCCTCTCTTTTTGCATTTTGGTCTTTAACAGACATTCTTAATATATCAATCAGTTTCTGTCCCAGCTCCAGCTTCTCCCCGTTAACTACTGGATGACTTAAATGGTGTGCCGCATCCATTCTTATGCCGTCATAATTTGAAAGGAAAAAATCAAATTTTTTCTTAATTACTTTTCCCGCCGCACCTAATTTTTTTTCTTTCGGATCTCCTTCATATAATTTTTCAAAATCAAGGCAGGGGTTTTTCCATTCACTGTTCGCCAGAGGTCTTCCCTTCCTGAAAAAAGCATGTTTAAATGCCCACTGGTCTTTGTGATTAAAGCCTATTAAGCAATCACCATATAATTTTATGCCTTCATTGTTTAGGCTTTGTTTTAATTCAAGATGCTGTTTGTTCCCAACAAATTGTTTATATTGATAAAATTTAATTTTTTCCTGATGTTTTTCTATTATTTCTCTTTGTCTGGTCAGGATTTCATCAGGAATTTTTTCTGAATCGTCATAATTAAACAAATTTTTATCCAGTTCCGCATTGGCTCCTTGCCAGTGAGACCAATAATCTGTTCCGTATTCTTTTTTAAGGGCATCAATCATGCCATATCTTTCAAGATGAGGATTTTCTTTAATAAAATCTTCAAATTCCTGTCTTAAAAGATGATTTGTCGAAAGATTTTTATAAGAAGCTTCTAAATTTGGAATATTATAAATTAAGTTTTCTCCAACTTCAAAAGAACTGCCGCTGTAAGGGCTTGGATTATGTTCAGTTACGTGGTTTCGAGGGAGCGTTTGAACAATATTTGCCCCTGTCATTTTTTGCATTAATTTAATAAAATTA
The DNA here is from genome assembly GCA_020720345.1 of Candidatus Caenarcanum sp. Classification (GTDB taxonomy): domain Bacteria; phylum Cyanobacteriota; class Vampirovibrionia; order Gastranaerophilales; family UBA9971; genus DYOT01. Next base: position 2,824 of record DYOT01000057.1, on the reverse strand, counting down.
AAAGATTCTTTTGAGGTCAAAGTTCTGCCGGGGCTGTAAAAATCAGGCAATATTAAAGATGTTTTTTTTATTCCGATTATTTCCCTTGCATCATTAAGTGTTTTTGTATATTCTTCAAGTTCTTTTTCAGACAAAGCCCTGCCGAAAGACAAATTATGCCTGCCTTTATTAAATCCGTAATTTTGATAATTCGCTAGACAAATTTTCATTTAAAGAGTCTTACTCATCAATTATTATTGATATGCTTATAGGTATAAAACCCCTAAATAAGAAAAGTTGACAGTTTTATAAAAATCGAACTTAATATTTCGTAATAAAATTTTTTTAAACACTCCTGCTCCGCAAATAAAATGAGTTACACAAAATAAAGAGAAAACTCATCGTTTCCTCTTTATTTTTGCTTTACTCCTGCTCCGCAATAAAAAAGACAGTTTGTGAAACTGTCTTGTATTGTGATAAGTAAAGGTTTTTGAAGTGTAATTAGGGGAGAGGTAAGTAACGGAGAGGGGATTGAGGTAAGTTGAGTGAGATTTTATAAGCTTTGTATGTTTATTTAGATTTTTTTGAGGTTAGTGTGTTGTGTGTGTTTTGTTTTATCCTTGTACATATATAAAAACATCCATATATAAAAAATTGCCATTTTGTATATAAAATAAATATATTTTAGTAATATTTCTTAATATTATTTATTAAACAATAGAAGGATCTTTGCTGTAACGAAAGCCGGACGCTCTATTCCCGCTTTTTTCGCAAAAAAAAGGCCGCTTATGAGGCGGCTACTTACTAGACTCGGGGAGGAGGTTTTGGGTATGGTCTTTAATGACCTTACATCATGAATTTCGTCATTTTTGAATTAAAACTTTAATGATTTTTTTATATTGTTACAGTATCTTTACAAAGATAATTTATGTAAAGCAGGATTTGCGAGAAATTTATTATGCCGAAATTGAATTTATTTTCGGCTGAAAAATCGATTAGTAATAAGAAAACGAGTTTTATCCGAAAACATAAAACCGAATTAAAATGATAATTTGGTACAAAACTGTACAGTCGGGTTATATAAAATTTTTGAATATTAAACTTAAATTAAGCGTTAAGAACATAAGTTTAATTTAAACCTGCTTAGGCGATTATATTTTTATTGGGAGGAAAAATGAGTAAAGTTGCGAATGGTTTTTTTAGATTGTTAAAAAGTCATTTATATTTATCTTTTCCAATATTTTTGATTTCTGTGCTTAACACATTTATTTTACTGGTTTTATATAAAGTATTTTGATAAGACACACTATAAGGCAATAAAAAGGAGAAAAGAGAATGACAAAACTTGCAAATATTACGAGACAAACGCAAAGAGCAAAAGAATATTTTGAAGATAAAGTAGCCTTTACAGTCGGACCCATAGAGCTGAAAAAATCTATGGACGAAGAAAGAAATTCAATAGAAATTATTGATGTTAGAAAAAGAGAAGATTACGAAAAAGGTCATATCCCTTCTGCCATATCAATTCCGGGGGCAGAAACGGAAATGAGCCTTAATAAATTATCTCAGGATAAAATTAATATAGTGTATTGCTATACACAGCAGTGTCATCTGGCTGCTAAATCTGCGTTAATTCTTGCTGAGAGGGGTTACCCTGTAATAGAACTTGAAGGCGGATTCGAGGCGTGGAAAAATTATGATTTTGATATAGCCTCATAAACGAAGCAGGTATGCATATATCCTATAAAGCAGGAATAATTTCTAAAAATTTATCGACAAGCTCAGGATCCCATTGCTTCCCTGCGCCGTCTTGAAGAATTTCCGAAGCTTTTTCTTTTGGCATGCCTTGCCTGTAGGGTCTGTTGCTTGTCATGGCATGGTATGAATCAATTATTGCAATCATTCTTGCCTGTACGGGGATTTGTTCGCCTTTTAATTTATCGGGATATCCTGTTCCGTCCCAGCTTTCATGGTGATGACGCACAATTTTTCCGATATTTTCTTTGAGAACCGGCATGTTGTCAAGAATTTTGCTTCCTATCTCAGTATGTCTTTTAATTTGTTCATATTCTTCGTCGCTTAACTTGTCATTTTTATTAAGAATTGATTCGGAGACGCCTATTTTGCCTATATCATGAAAAGCTGCCCCAAGGCTAAGGCATTCAGTATCAAAACTTGATAAATTTAATTTCCTTGCAAAAGTTTCAGCATATTTTTGTACCGCTTTTGAATGTTCTCCTGTATAAGAGTCTTTTGACTGAATTGCAAGAATAAGTGATTTTGCTATATCAGAGACGTTACATGCATTTTGCATTAAACTTATTTTTGGAAAAGAACTGCTGCTAAAAATGCTTTTAGATTCCGGATTTTTTTCGACAGTTTTTTGAATTCTGCTTTCAGAATATAATTTTGTCGCAATTGGCGCAGAAACAAAATTTTGTTGAGAGACCGAACCGTTGTCGTTTAAATTTGTTTGAAACTTAAAAAAATTGCCCTGTTCTTTTTGGATGTTTTTTTGTTCTGTCCTTTTTAAATTTTGATGAATGTCTGACCCAAAAATAGAAACTCTAAAACTCATTATTTTTTGCTCCTCCATCTTTAAAATATTTGTATAATTAATAAAACGATTTTTAAAGATGGAAATTGCTACTAAAATAATTAAATTTTCATTAAGGTTTATATTTTTAAGATATTAATAGTATATAAAAGAGCTGTCTTTTTAAAAGACAGCTCTTTTTTTATTATATCAGCTAACGACCCGTGTTTTGTTATTTATTTAATTAACCGAGGGTTTTGAATCCTTTTTCAATGTTTTTGTCGATAACTTTTTGTACAGCATCAACTT
>DYOT01000056.1:1794-7757 GCA_020720345.1 Candidatus Caenarcanum sp. | reverse complement strand
ATTCTTAGAAAAAGAGGATATACACTGATTGAAGTGGTTATATCTATTATGTTCTTTGCTATCATAAGCCTTGGACTAAGTCTTCCGTTCAGTAGTTCTATATCTTTGACTGTTGATGACAGAAATATTAATGTGGCAAGTAACCTCGCCAGAAGTTATCTTAAAGATACCGAATCAAGCTGGAAGACTCAGAATAGTTTTGATCAGGGAGAACTTATTGCTCTTAATAATACTTATACAAATAATAATAAATACACAGTTACGGTGAATTCTCAGAATATTTCCTCTGATGTTAACGGTAATGTGCTTGTAAGAAGGATTAGTATAAGATATAAAGATAACAAGGAAAGGGATTTAGCAGATATTTTCTATGATTACAACAGACCGGGAAGTATTTAAGCCAAGCCACTTATCCCTAAGCCAAAAATCGCAAAATCATATTTGACAGGGTCGGAAGCATCAAATTTCTTCAGGTTTTCTGTTATTTCTTCAGCTGTTTTCCAGTCATCGGTTTTTCTTGAAGTTAATTCCCATTTTCTTGAAATCCTTGCCACATGAGTGTCAAGCGGTATTATTAATTTATTTGCAGGGATGCTTTTCCATAAATTTAGGTCGACAGGTTTTTTTCGTACCATCCATTTGAGAAAAAGGTTTAATCTTTTGCATGCGCTTCCTCCTTCAGGGTTAGGAAGCAGGTGAAATAGACCTTTGCAGCGTTCTTCAGTGCATGGAAGGTAACTTCTTAATAAATTTACAAAGTTTGTAAGGCTTTGTTTTATATTTTTATCTTTCGGGTTATAAGCTTTCAAAAAAGCTTTTTCCAGAGTTCCATAATCTTTTAAAGTTTGCCCGATTACATAAATTAGCTGGACTAAGTCCCTTTCCTGATTGTATCTATAAATAAATCCCTTAAATAACTCTGCATCTCTGTCAATATCAAAATTTTTAGCAAATTCCGCAGGGCTGCCGTTAAAATGACTGTGAATATATTTTAATGTTTCAATAATTTTAGGACGGCTTCCATAAGCAAAACAAGTAGAAATAAGTGCTGAAACTTCTATATCTTCCTGCCTTGTATGGTTATGAGGAAATTGAACAGGATCATCTTTTATAAAATCAGGAATTTCGTAAGTTTCTACAAGCTCAGCGAGATATTTTTTTGTGAGTTGCGGCAATTTTACTTATCCTTTATAAATTCATTGATAGTTTTGGGGTAAAGTTTGTGCTCTTCAATAAGAATTCTGGCTGCTAGTGTTTCGGATGTGTCATCCGGCATTACCGGAACTGTTGCCTGTGATAAAACAGGACCGCCATCAATTTCTTCAGTAACGACATGAACCGAGCAGCCGCTTTTTTTAACTTTTGCCTCTATTACTGACTGATGAACTTTTGTCCCGTACATATCTTTTCCGCCAAAATCAGGCAGCAAAGAAGGATGAATATTAAGAATTCTGTTTTCATAGGCTTGTAAAAAAGGCTTTGTTAGTATTCTTAAATAGCCTGCAAGAAGCACGAAATCAATTTTATAATCATTAAGCTTTTTTTTAAGAAATAAATCGTACTCTTCATCAGAATTAAACAGGCTTCTTTGGGCATAAAGAATCGGAATACCTGCTTTTTCAGCTCTTGTAAGAGCATAAGCATCTTTTTTATTGGAAATTACGAGGGCAATAGCCGCATTTTCGATAATGCCTGTTTTTACCGCATCTATTAAGGAAGCAAGATTAGTGCCGCTGCCTGATGCCAGAACAGCCAGTCTGGTGAATGAGTTCAGCTTGCAGTGCCTGTTGTTTACAGCCATTTCTGCTTCAATTCCTGCTTCGCAGCTATACCCATCCTGTTTCTGCAACATAAGTCCCTGCCATTGGTATTGGGTTTGGAATTAATTCTTTTGCTTTTTTAGCAATTTCCAGAGAAACGGAAGATTTCAATGAAAGGTGTATAGTCTTGAAATCCAGTTTTGTTCTGCCTTCCTGATTATTTATTACAGTAGAATCCCTGAGTAAACCCTCAAGGAGCCTGAAGGAATAATTTAAATTGGCTATATCTCCAGATTCAAAATCAATATTACCTTCCACAGTGTATTTTTTATCGGGCTGAATTTCTTGAGCCACTCTGATGTTTGCCTCTTCACCGGCATTAAGCAGGTTTTCTCCGGGGGCTCCAACATAGATTAACCACGGGTCATATTTTGCAATGGCTTTTGCAATTGCAAAAGATATCTTATAATCCTTTGCAGCCTGAACATACATTGCCCCATGAGGTCTTACGTGTTCCAAGCTGATGTTATAAACTTTTGCAAGAGAACTTAAAGCGCCTATTTGATAAATTACCAGCGCCTGAATTTCTTCTTCATCAAGGTTCATAGCACGGTATCCAAAACCTTGAATGTCCTGATATCCGATATGAGCACCGACAGAAACATGATTTTCCGCGGCAATCTTAAGGGTGTTCATTATGGTTACGGGGTCTCCGGCATGGGATCCGCAGGAAATATTTACAGAGCTTACGTACTTTAAAAGTTCAATCTCTGAGTCGTTTTTATAAACTCCGAAACTCTGACCGAGATCGCAGTTTAAATCAATGCTAATTTGTTTTTCCTGTTTTTGTTCTTTTTTAAGGCTTGATAACGGAATCATTTTTTCTCTCTAATTTTTATGTTTTGTCTGTAGCTGTTTGATATGTTAAATATAAAGTTAAGAATATCATCATTAATGCAAAAGCGGAAAATAAAATTATTTGAATTAATTCTGTATTCATAATTATAGCTCCTTTATAAGTTTTCTGATTTTATAATCAAGAATAATGAAAAATATTGCCAAACATAATCCAAATATTAACCCTAATCCTGAATTATATTAGCCAGAAATCCTTTTAAATTTATTAATGACCAGCTTATTCCGCTTCCAAGGATAAACAAGCCTGTCCAAAACAAGGTTATTAAAGTTCTGTAATATGTTATTTTTTCTTTAATTCTATCCATAAAATAATTTTATCATAGTATAAGTAAAAAGCGTCAAATTCGTTCAAAAATTTTAGTCATGAGCATTATTTATTAAATCTTACAAATTGTGTTTCAATATTTTGAGGTTAAAACATATAAGGAGGAAATTTTTATGGCAAAAACAACTATTTTAGGCGTTTTATTAAGAAAAAGAATTATGACTTCGCCTGATTTTCAGAAAATTATTTCGGCTCATGGCTGCAAAATTAAGACCAGAATAGGGATTCATAATGCTTCTGATAATGTTTGTTCGCCTGATGGCGTGATTTTGCTTGATGTTATTGGCGCAGACGCAGAAATTGCGGCTCTTGAAAATGATTTAAAAGCCATAGAGGGAGCAGAAGTCCAAAAGATGGTTTTTGAGTTTTAGTTTGTTCTAATAAATTGCAATTTATGCTTAAAGCGCAATAATATAAACTATGAACACAAATGACCAGACTATGAAAGCTCTTGAATGGAAAACAATTCTTGAGGACTTATCAAAAAATGCAACCTGCGAAATAGGAAAAGAGCGCTGCTTAAATGCGGAAATTTTTTCGCAGCCTGAAAAAATTAAATATGAGCTGAAGTTGACCACAGAGGGTAAAAATTTACTCGATAATGCTGATTATCCCCCGCTGGGCGGAATAAGAAATATAGCTGATTTTATAAAAATTGCAAAAGCGGGAAAAACGCTAAGAAGTGAAGAATTAATTGATATAGCAAATACTCTAGGTGCTTCCAGACGTTTGAAGAACTTTTTTTCACAGCGCAGGGAAGAAGTACCTGAATTACATAATATTTCAAGCGGTTTATACGAAGATAAACGGATTGAAGAAGATATCTTAAGCATTTTTGATGAAGCAGGCAATATGTATGACACTGCAAGCCCTGAATTAAGGCGTTTACGCCTGAGTCTTAAAGACCAGGCTGATAATCTAAAAAATAAGCTTAACAGTTTGATAAATTCTTCTGCAATTTCAAAATATCTTCAGGAAAATGTATATACTTTAAGAGCTGACAGGTATGTTATTCCTGTCAAAGTTGAACATAAGGCGCATGTCCCCGGAATTGTGCACGATATTTCGGCAAGCGGAGCTACAATTTTCATTGAGCCCAAAGCGATAGTTGAGCTTAACAATAATATTAGGGAAATTGAGCTCAAAATACAAACCGAAGTCCAAAGAATTTTAGCGGAATTGACCGGCAGAATAAAAATAATTGCTGAAGAATTAACTTATACACTTGATATACTTGCAGAAATTGATTTTATTTTCGCTAAGTCCAAATACAGTATATCTATTAATGGAACTGAACCGGAAATTAATTCTGAAAAGTTTATTTCCCTTAAAACCGTCAGACATCCTGTCCTATTAAGAGTAATCGAAAAAGTTGTTCCGAACGATATTGGAATAGGGCAGCAAAGTTGCACCAATAAGTACACGACTCATGAATTGACTACTTATAAAGCGGCTGAGGGTTTCAATATTATGATAATTACAGGTCCTAATACCGGTGGTAAAACTGTAATTCTTAAAACTGCCGGGATTTGCACGCTTATGGCAAAGGCAGGGCTTCATGTTCCGGCTGAAGAGGCAAGTATTTATCCTTTTAAAAATATTTTTGCTGATATCGGTGATGAGCAAAGCATTATCCAGAGCTTATCCACATTTTCCGGTCATATTAAAAACATTGTTGAAATTATTGAAAAAACCGATGATGAGACACTTATCCTTCTTGATGAAATAGGGGCAGGGACAGACCCGCTTGAAGGGACGGCTCTTGCCGAGGCAATTCTTCAAAATATTCGTAAAAAAGGAGCAAGGGCAATAATAACAACGCATTTTAGCGAGCTTAAGGTTCTTGCTTACACGCAGCCAGGTTTTTATAACGCAAGCGTGGAGTTTGATACAGAAAGCCTTGCGCCTACTTATAGACTCTTAATGGGCTTGCCCGGCAAGAGTAACGCAATTTATATTTCACAGAAGCTTGGACTTGACGATAATATTTGTGAAGCAGCGCGTGAAATTTATTTAAACAGAAAGGATCCGACGGGACATGTTCTTGAAGGCTTGCAAAATACACAGCAGGAGCTTTCAAAAAATGCCAGAAAGGTTGAAGAAACTAAAGAAAGTCTTGAGCATCTCGAAAAAAATTATAACGAGGAGCTTGAAAAAATAAAGGATGAAAAGAAAAAGATAATAAGCGTTTACAGGAAAAAATTTGACTCGGAATTTTTTAGGGCGAAAGAAGAAATCAAGCAGGTTCTCGACGAATTGAGGCAAACAAAAAGCGAAAAAATAGCAAGACGTTCTCTTTCAAAAATTGAAAATACTGAATATGAGCTTAAAGCGTTTAGTTCTGAGGAAAAAGAAGAACTGGAGCCCGAATATCAACCTGTTGATTGGAACAATATTAAAATAGGCGATATTTTGCTTATTAAGCATCTCGAGAGTGAAGCTGTTTTATCTGCTATGCCTGATAAAAGCAATAATGTTCAGGTGGAAATCGGTGTCCTTAAAACAAATGTAAAGGCTGATGAGCTTTTTATGCCTAAATCTAATTTTACGCCGCATGCTTCTAAGCGTAAAAACGTCACCTTGAACTCGTTTCAGGGTCTATCCAATGCTAGAAAGATGCTGAAACAAGTTCAGCATGACAGGAGTTCGCCCAGGAACTCGCTTGATTTAAGAGGTTTAAATTCTGAAGATGCTTTAAATAAAGTTGAATCTTATCTTGATGAAGCAAGTTTGGCAAATCTTTCGCCTGTTTATATTATCCACGGGCATGGTACGGGCATATTACGAAAAGCTGTGCGGGAATATTTCAGGACTTCGCCATATGTGGATAAATTCCGGCAGGGGGAACAGGTAGAAGGCGGCGATGGGGTTACAGTCGTGGAGTTGAAGTAAAGGATTGAAAAAATGTTAGCATTATGCTAACATAATATTATTATGGAAAAAAGAAAAGCTCATTATAA
>DYOT01000056.1:0-1694 GCA_020720345.1 Candidatus Caenarcanum sp. | reverse complement strand
TAAGAAAAAATAATCGGTGATATTTATGAAAAAATGTATAGATTGTAAAAATGAATTAAAATATTTAACAAACCAGACTTTAACAGTTAATTTTAAAACTGCTAATGGGATTAAAAAATTAAATCTCAAAAATTTAAGCTTTAGTAAATGCACTAAATGCGGTGAAATATTTTTTGACAGCAAGGATTCAAAAATTCACGATGAACAGTTGATAATAGCCCTTGAGGAAAACAGGATTAAAAAAGGGCTATTAACAGCAAGGGAAATCAGGCAAATACGGGAAGAAAAGAATTTAACACAGGAACAACTGGAAAAAATATTAAGAGTAGGGTCTAAAAACGTTGCAAGATGGGAAACTTACAAATCAGACCAGTCAAAAACAGCCGACCTTTTATTAAGATTATTAAAAGATAATTCTATTAATGTTGACTCTATGAATAGGCTTGCTGCTTAAAAATTTAAGCACAATCAAGTGAGCAGATTTCCACATCTGATTTAAAATGATTTTTAATTATATTTTGAAGGTCATTGTTTGCCTGAACCCAAAAATTTGATGAAGCAAGTATTTTTATGGTAGTGCCGTTGTTTCCGATGTTAAAGACAACAGGATCAGTGCCTTTATTTTCAACAAGAAGGTCTTTCAACGCCATTATTTCCTCGAATTTAACGTTTTCGCCAAGATTTATGTTAACTATATTGCAGTTTTCTACTCTGGATACACTGGAGGAAATTATGCTTATGGAGGATTCTTCATCGCCTCTTTGTTGAACTTTTCCGCCTATTATGACTTTGGATTCAGGTTCGAGAATATCCCCGAATTTATTTAAAATTTCGCTGTAGGCAACAAATTCAACGCTCCCTGTTAAGTCTTCCAGAGTTCCCACTTTAAGCATTTTATTGGTTTTTGTCGTGATAAGCCTTATTCCTGAAATTAATCCGCATATTGTAACAAGCGCGCCTTCTTTTAAGTTTTTTAGTTCGGAAACATTATGGGTCGTGAGGAAAGGCATCTGGTCTTTAATCCCTGACAAAGGATGACTTGTAACGTAAAATCCTAATAAATCCTTTTCAAACACCTGAATTTCGCTGTCAGAAAATTCTTCTTCAGAACCCGAAAGTGAAAATGTCGGCAGAGTGCTTTCTCCCATTAGGGAAAAAAGATTCATTTGACCGCTGGCTTTGAATTCACTTTCTCTTACAGCTGTATTAACAACGGAATCAAGGTTTTCCAGAACTTGTTTCCTGCTTTTTTCTATTGTTGAAAAGGCTCCTGCCTTTATTAAGCTTTCCAGCGTCCTTTTGTTAAAGTTTTTCATATCAACCCTGGTGCAGAAATCATGAAAAGAAGTATATTCTTTATCTTCCCTGCCTTTTATAGCTTGCTCAACAGCACCTTCACCGACGTTTTTAACCGATGTAAGCCCGAATCTTATGTTATTTCCGTCAGGAGTGAATTCTGAGCCTGATTTGTTAATGTCTGGAGGTAGAACTTCCATTCCCATTTTCTGGCAATCCACAATGTATTGCTGGATTTTATCCTGATTTCCGCTTACGCTGGAAAGCAGGGCAGACATGTATTCCACAGGGTAATGCGCTTTTAAATAGGCTGTCTGGTAAGCAAGGAAAGCATACGCCGCCGAGTGAGATCTGTTGAAACAGTATGCGGCAAATTCTGTCATTGTATTAAAGAGTTC
>DYOT01000055.1:6651-7854 GCA_020720345.1 Candidatus Caenarcanum sp. | reverse complement strand
TACCGATTCAAAAAAGTAATCGTTAAATAAAATAATTTTTGTAAAATCGGTATGCAAAGCGAGAGTGCTGTTTTATAGAAAACTAACTCATTCTGGTATAAGTAAAAATTTAAATAAAGGGTAAGGAGATAATTTTAAATGAATTTTAAAATTAAAAAAGAAGTTCTCTATAATGGACTTGGCGTTGTTAGTAAAGCTGCAGCAGTAAGAGGAATTCAGCCTGTATTATCAAATGTATTAATTGAGGCTGAAGAAAATAATCTTCTTAAACTATGTGCGACAGATCTTGATCTTTCTATCGAAATAAAAATACCTGCAAATGTAATAAAAACCGGAAGTATTACATTACCAGCTAAAAAACTGCTTGAAATTATTTCAAAACTTCCGACGGATGAAGAAGTTGTTTTTAATATTAATGAAGAAAATAATCTGACAGAAATTAAATGCGGTAAATCAAAATTTGATATTAAAGGGATTTCTTTTACTGAATTTCCTGTTATAGACCGCCCTGAATCTGATGAATGTGTTGATATAAAAATAAATACATTATTAAAAGCTGTTAAGCAAACTGTATTTTCCACAGCAGGATATGATACAAACAATGTTTTAGGCGGAGTTTTATTTAAAATTAACGGAGATACACTTGAAATGGCAGCCACAGACGGAAATAGGCTTGCAATAATCAAGGAAAAAATAGAAAATAACGAAAATAAAACCTGCACAGCAATTATTCCTTCAAGGACACTAAAGGAAGTTATAGGGGTTTTAACCGGTGCTGAAGATGAAAAAACTTCAATAACAGTAAAAAATGGTCAAATACTAATTAAATTAAATGACAGGTATATAACATCCCGTCTTATTGAAGGGCAATATCCTTCTTATGAACAATTAATACCTAAAAATTATGAAATTAAAGCTGTTATGGATAAAAATATTTTTAATCAGGTGCTGGATAGGGTTTCAACAATGGCAAATGAAAGAACAAGCATAGTTAAATTAAACTTAAACAGCAATAAAATTAAATTGGCAGCCGATACCCCTGATTTAGGCGATTGTTTTGATGAAATTGACGCTGAATATAATTCAGAGGAAATAAACATAGCTTTTAATTACAGATACATTCAGGATTTTCTAAAAGTAGTCGATTCTGAAAAAGTTGTAATAGAGCTTAACGGGCAGTTGGCGGGGGCTTTGTTTAAACCA
>DYOT01000055.1:0-6551 GCA_020720345.1 Candidatus Caenarcanum sp. | reverse complement strand
GATTTTCTTTGTCTTATAATGCCGGTTCAAATTAATTAAATATATGTTTTTCTACATGTTAATTTTTTGTAACATATTTTAATTTTAATTTTTTTGTAGAATAAAACATATGTTCTTAAAAAAATTAAAATTGATAAATTTTAGAAATTATGATTCCTGCGAAATAAATTTTTCAGGAAATAAAATCATTTTTGTGGGGAAAAATGCGCAGGGAAAAACTAATTTACTGGAAAGCATTTATTATCTTGCCACTCTTTCTTCTTTTAAAGCTTCCCATGACTCCGAAGTTATTAAATGGGGAAACAATAACGCATATTTAAAGGCGGAGCTAATTAAATACGACACAGATGTGCAGCTTGATATTCTTATAAACCCGCCAAAAACTAAAATTGTAAAAGTTAACGGATTAAAAAAAGCTTCTTATTCTCAATATTTGGGGCATCTTCTTGTTGTGAATTTTGGAATTTCAGACTTATTGCTTTTAAGAGGAACCCCCTCGGATAGAAGAAGGTGGCTAGATGATGCCATAAGCCAGATTTATCTTGCATACAGGGATAGATTAAATAAATATAATAAAATTAAAACCCAGAGAAATAATTTTTTAAAAGATTTTAAAGGAAACATTAATCTGTCTTCCTCTCAAGAAGAACTTTTGTCTGTCTGGGATGAGCAAATTTCTGTTACAGGCAGCAATATAATTCACTTAAGGCATAAATATCTTAAGGAAATTCAGGAAATAGCCAATTTAAAACATAAAAACATTTCTCTTGAACAGGAAGACCTTGTTCTGGAATATAATTCAACGGTTGCAGGGAATTTTAACGCAAGAAATGATGAAATTTTGTCCCCTGAAATAATATTAAAAAAATATCAGCAAAAAATAAAAGAAAAAAGAAATGAAGAGATAATAAGAGCTCAAACAGTAGAAGGACCTCACAGGGACGATGTTTCTTTTTATATAAATAATACAGATGCCAAAGCTTTTGCTTCGCAGGGACAGCAAAGAACTATTGTTCTTGCAATAAAGCTTTCTGAAATTGACTTTATAGAAAAGATTGCAGGCGAAAGCCCTATTTTGCTCCTCGATGATGTTCTTGCCGAGTTGGACAAAACAAGACAAAATTATCTCTTAAATGCTATAAAGCCTGAAACCCAAACAATAATATCAACAACAGATACTTCAGGGTTTGATGAAAAATTTCTTGAAGACATGGAGGTTTTTCATATAGAATCAGGAAAGGTTATACACGGGTAAAAATATAAATGACAAATATAGTTCCCATTGAAATAATTGAAAATAAAATTTATGTTATTCGTAATTTAAATGTGATGATGGACAGCGATTTAGCAGAACTTTACGGAGTTGAAACAAGTGCTTTGAATAGAGCTGTAAAACGTAATACAGAACGTTTTCCAGAAGATTTTATGTTTCAGTTAAAAAAAGAAGAATTAGAAAACTTGAGATGCCAATTTGGCATCTCAAGAAAAGAATATGGTGGAAGACGTTATAACCCGTATGTTTTTACAGAACAGGGAGTAGCTATGCTTTCAAGTGTTCTTAACAGTAAAAGAGCGATAGCCGTTAATGTTCAAATTATGAGAACATTTGTTAAAATAAGACAAATGGTTTTAACACATAACGAGCTTGCAAAACAATTAAATGAACTTGAGCAAAGATTTATTGAATATGCAAAAGATACAAACATAGACTTAAAAGAACATGATCAAAAATTTGATGAAATATTTAAATGCTTGCAATATTTAACTGAAATTCATAAACCCGGGCAAATTGGCTTTAATACTAACAATGAATAAAAAAAATGATTATTTTGAAAATATAAACAGTGTTTTGGGCAAGGTTGCAGTTGACCTTGGGCTTGATAAAGGGCTTAAACAGCAGGAATTTGCAAAATTATGGCCCAAAATTGTCGGCAAACGGTTTGAAAAAAACTCAAGAGTTATTTATATTCAATCAAGAGCGGATATGGACATTCTTACTGTTGCTGTCTCTTCTCCTGTTGTGGCGCAGGAATTAAGTTTTTTCAAGGACGACATACTAAAAAAAATTAAAACGGTTGCAAAAGATTTTAATTACAACATAAAAGAAATTATTTTTAATCATAGGCTATGGGAAGAAAACTAGAATGGACTGCCGCCAGCAGATATGACCTGGCTGCTTAATATGGAGCTATAAATCCTTAAAACTTTGTCTTGCTAAGTTTGTCTCTTAATTCGCGGAATCTTGTTATGTCTTCCTGAGCTCTTGTAGATTCTTTATAAATTATCTGAGAAGCCGGATGAACCATTAAAATAAAATCAATATGAACCTTTAAAAAATCGTATTTTTTAGGAGGACCACCCTGTTTTTTTGTAATTTCGGCGTCAACCACCGCAATAAATCTTTTTTCTTTGTCGTTCAACAAATCTGTTAATTCACGATTTGTGTTTGTATATTTTGAAACGTGAACATAACCCTTGATTTCGTGATCAACAGTGGTAATTAAAACTTCTATAGGAATTGTGTCTGTAATTTTTTTGACCGGATGGTTTATGTCGCTCATGCTGTATACCTAATTAAAACGGGTACTTACTATGGTTTATGTCGCTCATGCTGTATACCTAATTAAAACGGGTACTTCTTATAAAGAGCTTATTTTAAGTATAATATAAAATTTCAAAATATTCACGTTTATTTAGTATTTTTAATTTTTTTAGACGAATCCGTATAAGTCATATTCGCCCGCTTTAGTAATTTTTACTTTAATTATATCACCGGGAACAAGGTTTTTTTCAGATTCAAAAAAAACAAGACCGTCTATTTCAGGGGCGTCCCTGTAAGTCCTTCCGACAAATTTTCCGTCAGGATTAATATACTCAATTAAAGAAAGAATTTCTTTGCCTACAAGGTTCTCATTAATGCTTTTGGAAAGGCTTTTTTGGAGTAGCATAAGCTGGTTTTTTCTTGTCTTTTTAATTTTAGCCGGCACCTGGTTTTTAAGTTTATAAGAAGAAGTTTGTTTTTCTCGGGAATAATCAAAAATCCCAAGCTTATCAAACCTGTATTTTTTTATAAAATTATGCAAATGTTCAAAATGTTCTTCTGTTTCGCCCGGAAAACCTGTTATAAATACTGTCCTAATAGCAACGCCGGGTATGCTTTTTCTTAATTTATCTATAATTAAACCGTTATCAATTACAGGGCGGTTCATAAGTTTTAAAACTTCAGGATGAGAATGCTGTAGGGGAATATCGATATATTTTACAACCTTGTCCAGGCTTGCTATAGCCTTTATAAAATTGTCATCAATAAGTGAGGGATAAGCATACATAACACGAATCCATGAAATTTCTTCTATTTCGTTTAATTTTTCAAGCAAAGCATGCAGTGAGGGCTTATTATAAATGTCTTTGCCGTAATTTGTCGTGTCCTGCGCTATTAAAATGATTTCAGAAACCCCTTTTTGTCCGAGTTCTTTGGCTTCTTTAACTATGGATTCTGTAGTTCTGCTTCTGTACTTTCCTCTTAAAGAGG
The DNA here is from genome assembly GCA_020720345.1 of Candidatus Caenarcanum sp. GTDB lineage: Bacteria > Cyanobacteriota > Vampirovibrionia > Gastranaerophilales > UBA9971 > DYOT01. Next base: position 3,019 of record DYOT01000055.1, on the reverse strand, counting down.
GAATAATACAATAAGAGCATGAATAATCGCAGCCCTCGGCAATTTTTATATATGCGCTTGAACCTACGGTAATATGAAATCGTTCACCGTCATTATTTAAGTCATAATAAGGATTTTCCGAAATTTTATAGACAAAGCAATCAGGATTGTTTGAAACTTCTTCAACAATTTCACAAATTTGTTCAATATCGCCTGTTCCCACAAAAGCGCTGGCTTCGGGAACGGCTTCAACAAGCTCTTTTTTATATTTCTGGGCAAGGCAGCCGCATATTATAAACTTTTTCCCTGTTTTTGCAAGCTCCACAATGGTTTTTACAGATTCTTTTTCGGCGTCTTTTATAAAAGCGCAGGTGTTTACAATTATTAAATCTGCTTTTTCCTCGTCAAGATTAATTTTATATCCTTTTTTATAAAGAAGTCCGAGCATTTTTTCGGAGTCTACAAGGTTTTTTGGACATCCAAAATTTATTAAGCTTATAGTCAGTTTATTTTTTTGCATTTTAATATTCAACTTTATCTGTTTTTAAAGCCCAGTTGCAAAAAACCTGTTTGGCTTCTTTATTTAGAAGTTGGGTAAATTTTTTCTTTCTTTTGTTTATAGGCTTGTTAAACTCGTTGTATATAAAATAATCCCGAAAACCTATATTGTTTGCATCTTCTTTTGTATTTGCATAAAATATTTCGTCGATATTTGCCCAGTAAATAGCGGCCAGACACATAGGGCATGGCTCGCAGCTTGTAAATATAATACAATCTGCTAAATCAAAGGTGCTTAAATTATGGCATGCTTCTCTTATGGCAATAATTTCCGCATGAGCGGTCGGGTCATTTAAGCTTGTTACCTGATTAAACCCTTCTCCGACAATTCTTCCATTGTTAACAATGACAGCACCAAAAGGTCCGCCTTCATTGCTCTCCATCCCAACTTCAGAAAGCTCTATCGCTCTTTTCATAAAGCTTTCCTGTTCCTGTTGGGGCAGACTATTTTTTTCTTTTTTGAGTTTAAAGAATTCCATATTAATTATTATACTCAAATATAAAGTTTAAGTTTAGACCCATTTTATTTATTAGGCTGTTTTTGATTTGAGAATGCTTTGCTTTATGTTCTGTGCAAGGTCATTGCGTCCGCTTTTCTGATAAATTGAAGCCATTGTTTCAAGAAATTGTATGTTTTCAGACTGAGTTCTGGCTGTTTTTATTTCTTTTTGATTGATTTGTGTTTTATTTGCGGCGGGCGCTTTTGTTTGTAAAGCCTGAGCGGAGGCAACAGGGCTTTGCTGTCTTTTTAACGGCGCATTGTTTGGCGGGGAAGAAGTTAAAGGAGTTGAAGAAGAACCCTGCTTTGCCGGTGATTTTTGTAAGTCTTTTTCCAGTGAAGCCGGAATACGAGTGCGGGGACTTATTTTCATTTCATTAATATCAACAGGACGGCTTAATTTTGAAGGAGGAATTTGGCTATTTTGATATTCTTTTATTCCGTGATAAGAGTTTGCGCCATAAGCCTTTTTATCAGCTTGATTTTCTTTTGCAAAATTGCTTCCGAGGCTCTTGGACAAGAGTTCTTTTCTGTCATTTGCAGCCCTGTATAATTCAAGCTCTTTGAGCTTTAAATTTTCAGAAGACAGCTCAACAATAACATTTCTTTGTCTGCCAAGTATCTTTATAGCGCCTATAATAATGAAAATTACAGCAAAAATTCTTAAAAACCAGTCAAAACCTTGTCTGCTGAATATTTTTTTCAGCATTGCCCCGCTTATAACAGCGGTTTTTTCTGTTTCAAGATTATTTTCATCGGCAGAAATAATATTATCTTCTGCTGGAGCAGAACTTGTTTTAGATACATCTTTTTGAGTTATCGGATAATCTGACAGATTAATAACAGGTGTTATGTCTTCAACCTTTGTACTTTCAACATTTTTAGGAGCTTCAGGCTGTTTAACATTATTATTGTCTATACTTGCTGAACTTAAAGGAACAGCCTCATCAGCAAGATTAAGAGATTGGCTTCTTGAATCAAGAACCACCTTGCTGGAAGAAATGTTTAATCCCTCTATAAAAACCCTGACTTTGTTATTGGAAACAGGCTGAACAATAACATTATCAATTTCAGGGGAATTATTGTAAATCGTGTTTACTGATTCTGCAGTTCTGGTATTATCAAGGTCAATAACTATTTTATTGTCGGAAGTTACGTTTTTTTGAATACGAACATCCTTGTTTGTTATAAGCGTAATTTTATAGCTGTAATTGTCTTTCGAGCTGATTTTTATTTCCGACAGGATTGCCCCGTCAAATGCCAGAACGGGCGCGGCAGTTAATAACAAAATGCCTGCTGAGCCTAAGATGACCCCGATTAATTTTTTTACTTTATCCATACCTAACCTTTTACTCCTCGATATTACCCAAATCCACTCATATCTGTTAAAAAACATGATATTTCATTAATAAGAATAACTTTTTTAGCCTTCCCATGGCATCGACCATAGGGTTTATGAGAAGAAGATTGACCTTTAATCCAGAGGTGTATATATATAAAGATTAATGACTTTTATTCTGGTTTTTTTGTTGTATATTTATTGGATATAAAGTTTATCAGGAATCGGGGAGCAAAATATTCGTACCAACAGAATTAATTTCACCGATTAAATTAAATGCCGTGCCAAAAGAAATATCGCAACAAGGACAAAAAATTGCGAAGATAATTCCATGCTTTACACAGGATTATTTTGGAAAAAGCCCGAAAGCGCCGCTTTATAGAATAACAAATCCTAAAAAGATTAAAAACAATTCTTTAGAAACTCGTAAAAAATCTATAATAGATATTTATGTTTAATTTAAAATAAAAAACATGAAACAGTTTGAACCTAAAAAACCTGAAGATTTTAATTTTTCGCAAATTATATACGAAAAAGCTGATTGGATTGCCAAAATTACTATAAACAGACCGGAAGTTCATAATGCAATAGATATAACGACTTTGCAGGAAATGATTTGCGCCCTTCAGGACGCATCATGGGAT
>DYOT01000286.1 GCA_020720345.1 Candidatus Caenarcanum sp. | reverse complement strand
AATGAAAGAGCTTTAAAATCAGATAATAATTGGCTTTTTAAGGGACTTTTAAAGGGATAATATCTATTTAAGTTCGATATTTACCGTTGATTTTTACATAATCATAACTTAAGTCGCAGCCCCACGCTGCGGCTTCTTCGTTTCCATCCTGAAGAGACAGTGTTATTTGAATTTTTCTTTCCCTTAAAATCTGCAGAGCCTTGTCTTCATCAAAATTAAGAGGTTCGCCTGATTTAAAAAGCGTAATATTCCCGCCTAAACTGGAAAAACTTATGGTTGCTTTATTAGGATTAAAGCTGGCGCCCGAATACCCTGCCGCGCATAAAATCCTTCCCCAGTTTGCATCCTCTCCAAAAAATGCTGTTTTTACAAGATTTGAACAAATAACTGATTTTGCAATTTTTCTTGCGTCATCTTTTGTATTTGCACCCTTAACTAAAACTTCCAGAACTTTTGTTACGCCTTCGCCATCGTTTATGATTTGTTTTGCAAGATATTTATTAACATAATCAAATGCTGTTTTAAATTTTTTATAATTTTCATCATCACTTTCAATAAACTTGTTATCAGCCATGCCGTTGGCAAGTACGGTTACAGTATCGTTAGTGCTTGTGTCGCCGTCTACAGAAATCATGTTATACGAGTCATCCGCACTTTCTTTTAAAGCTTTATCCAGCATTTGTTTTGAAATAGCAATATCAGTAGTAATAAAAGCCAGCATTGTAGCCATATTTGGATGAATCATGCCGGAGCCTTTAGCTATTCCGCCTATTTTGACAATTTTGCCGCAAATTTCAAATTCAACAGCAATTTCTTTTGTATAAGTATCTGTGGTTAAAATACCTTCCGCAGCACGTTTTGAGGCTTCTCGTGAAGTATCAAGAGAAGGAGCAAGTTTTTTTATTCCTTCCACAACTTTATCTATAGGCAAATGAAAACCGATTACACCTGTAGAATTCACCATAATATTAGTTTTATCGCAGTCAATACAATCTGCCAGAGTTTGCGCCATAATTTCTGTATGTTTAAATCCCAGTTCGCCTGTACATGCATTAGCGTTACCGCTGTTTACGACAATGCCGCAAATTTTATTGTTTATAACACCCATGTTCCAGATAACAGGGGCAGCTTTAACGACATTTTGAGTAAAAACAGCCGAAGATACAGCAGGCACGTCACTTTTGATGATAGATAAATCTTTTTTCTTTTTTTTAAGCCCAACATGGTCGCCTGTTGCACTAAAGCCTTTGGGAGCTGTAACGCTTCCTTCTATTTCTGTTATAAAGTTTTTAGATTCTGTTAATTCGTTCATAATAAATTTAATTTTTGATTTTAGCCGATTTATCATTATCAGCTATAATCGGGCTGTAAACCATTGCAAAAATAAAGAAAAGTGTCAAAATAAACAATATTATTTCCCGAGCAGTATAACTAATATTAATTTCCAAATTTATTAATCCTCCAA
>DYOT01000285.1 GCA_020720345.1 Candidatus Caenarcanum sp. | reverse complement strand
TAATAATAAAAACCTGCTAACGACCGTTAGCAGGTTTTTTTATTCAGTCATTTATTTTTATGCTAGCATATAAAACAATTAATAAAGCAGATAATTGCACAAACGCTATGAATCAGGTAATTTATTAGAAGCTGAAAAAATAACCAGGGAGAAAACATGCCGGTAGTGGACCAGATATCCGATAAAATTTTTAAACTTAATGAAGAATTGAGCAAGTTTATTTATGAAGATGAGCAAGTTAAAAAAGAACTTGACCAGTTTGCGAAAACCTTTAAATCAGGTTTAAATAGAGAAGCTCTGTCATATTTCATGTTTGACATGGTTTTTGAAAATGGTCAAAAAGTTATTGATATTTATCTTGAAAAAAATAAAAATCTGTCCGTTGAACAAAAAAAAGCTTTAAAAGAATTTAAAAATTCCATTAATTCCATATTTGAAATAAAAAGAGTTCTTAAAGACGGGTTTGACCTTTACAACCTTATTAATGAAAAGGATTATACAGTTAAAAGTCTTGTAAAAATGGTTACTTACAGGGGCGTTGTCCAGGGAAATTATTTTGTTTGCAGGCTTATATCTTATGAAAAAGAACACTATCTGCTTGTTTTAAACAGTATTTTAAGGTCTACAGACAAACATAAAGCATATAAGCTCGCAGTAACAATGCAGGCTGAAAACCCTGAATTGTTATATAAAGACAATAATAAAAAATTAAAAGAGCTTGAAAAAACAGTTAAAAATTTACAGTTAAAATTTAATGAATTTTTTGGAAAAGATGAAATTATTACATCAAGTAAAAATATAGATGAGCTTCTTGGAGTATTTAACGATTATGCCGAAGAAGGAATTCAAACAGATAATCCTGAAAAATTAATTAAGCTGCCTGAAAAATACTCTTATTTTCAAATTCAGGAAAATGCCGATCCTTTTGATCTGACAATCAGAAGAGCTGACACAGCAAAATATGATGTAGGAATAGTTTTTGACCCTGAGCTGGGGATTTTAGTATTACCTTTTTATGGGACATTCAGACAAATTTTTGAAGCAAAAGATTACAAGTCGATAAAGGGATATAAAGATTGTATTTATGATTATTTTGAAAATAAAAAAGTTCCCCCTTATGCCATCAGGAAAATTTATGATGAATATGGAGAGCAATTCCTGAAAATAGTTTCTAAAGTCTTAAAGGTTGCAGAAACAATTACTATTGATGAACTTATACATAAATATAAACAGGATTTTTTAAGTGCAAAGAAATTTTCATCAACAACAGTGCTTTATGCATCTGAGGCATTCAACCAGCTAATGATTTCTTCAGTAGAAACCCAGCAGACCCTTGCAGTAAATTCCTGCAAGGCTGGCAGAAATGATCCTTGCCCATGCGGGAGCAACAAAAAATTTAAAAAGTGTTGCATGTATACTAAAATGAGTTTGGTTTTCGGAAAACCGGCAAAGCCGGATTTTCCTT
>DYOT01000284.1 GCA_020720345.1 Candidatus Caenarcanum sp. | reverse complement strand
ATACATCAAATTTTCTTTCCAAAATATTCGGGAATGTTTAATTATTAAGAAATATAAAAATTAGGTTTATGCTTGTGTAGAAATAATTTTGAGCTTTTTTGCATAAAATATTAAAATATATTTTAATATTTTATGGCAATTTTTTTATTTAGGTGTTTTGTAATATATAGATAAACAGGAGCTAAAAATATGCTAAACAGTATTTCCAATCAAGTTGCTTTCAAAGGAATTTCAAAAGAAGAACTGGAATCACGCCTCACTTTCGAAAATATTAAAGGAGTTCAGTCCCATCAAAATCAAACTGGCAAAACTGCTCCTATCGCTTCCAGAAGAGTATATTCAGATGAAGGAATGCCGGAAAGAAAGCGTAGTAATAACGGTATTTATCTTGGAATTATAGCTATTGCTGCAGCAGTTACAGGAATTGGATACGCAGCCCACAAAGGAAAAATACCTGATAACTGTGGCGGAAAACAACTAACAGAATGGTCTAACAACTGTATTAAAAAATCGCAAGAATTATACGCTATGGGAAAAGAAAAAGTATCAAATTTCTTGAACAAAAAAACTGACAAAAAAGCCGGGTAAATTTACTCACAAACCTTATCTGCATAAACATATGCGGTAGGTGAATTTATGGTTATAACTTTTCCGGTCAGTTCAATCTTTATTTTTTCGATGAATTCATTAACTTCATTTTCAGGAAGAAACTTGAGATACTTTTCTTTTGCCGTAGGTCTTCCCGGGCTGGGAGGCGTATTAAACCATGGATCAATCATTTCTGTTAAAACCTGATAGGTTGAAGACTGGGTAACTATATCAAAATCTATGTTTTCAAACCCTGCTTCTTCAAAATTTTCCCTGAGAGTTTCTTCATTAAAATTCATTAATGGATCGTTTTTGTCAGACATAATTATATCTTCTATTTCTTTAAGCTTATTATAGTTGGAAAAATTTTCAGGATTAATAAGCTCATAAAATTTTGTATTTCTGCTCATTATAGGCTCAAATATTGATATTCTGCCTCCAGAAGGTTTTAATATCCTGAAAAATTCTTTTATAGCTGTAGATTTATCAACTATATGAACAAGAACCGATCTCATAACAACAACATCAACTGAAGAGTCAGCGATTTTAATATCAGTTGCGTCAGTCTGAAGGAAATCTATTTCATTTTCTATTCCGCAGGATTGAGCGATTTTGCGGCATTCTTCAATACAATCCGCAAAAGCATCTGAGGCAATAACTTTGCCCCCTGTGCTTTTTAACTTTTCATAAGCTTCAAAAGCAAGGAGCCCCGTTCCTGTTCCTATATCAATAAGTACATCACCCGGCTTTAATCTTGCCCTGTCAAGAATTTTATCACTTACTTGAAAAAGCCACAGAAGCGTTTGCTGCTTCTGGATGTCTGACATATGAGAAAATCTTGAATTATTCAGCCATTCAGTCCATGTTTTTATAACTTCAGACATTTTTCCTCACCCTGCTATTCT
>DYOT01000054.1 GCA_020720345.1 Candidatus Caenarcanum sp. | reverse complement strand
TGCGAAGCGGGAGTGCTGTTTTAGAGAAAATCCGGCTTTGCCGGTTTTATCGAAAACTAACTCATTCTGGTATAAATATAATGTGAGGTGTTGAAATGACATTAACAATGCTTTACGAGGGCAAGGCAAAAAAGGTTTTTTCCACAGAGATCCCTCAGGAGATTATTATTCACTTTAAAGATGACGCAACTGCGTTCAACGGTGAAAAAAAGGATGTGTTTGCAGATAAAGGTCGTGTGAATCTAGCTTTCACGCGATATTTTTTTGAATTACTAAATCCTCATAACGTAAAAACACATATATTGTCATTTATTGACGATGTTTCTCTCAGAGCCAAGAAAGTAGAAATTATTCCGCTGGAAGTGGTTGTTAGAAATTATGCAGCGGGTTCAATTTGCCGCAGGCTTGGCTTTAAAAAAGGAATGGAGTTTGAACCGCCATTATGTGAATTTTACTTAAAGGATGACAGCCTTGGCGACCCGATTCTTTGCAGGGAGCATATTCGCTATATGGATGGAATTGCAGAAAGTGATCTTTCAGTAATTGAAGAATCTGCGCTTAAAATTAATACAATACTTTCAGAACATATGGATTCTTTTGGAATAACACTTGTTGATTTCAAGCTGGAGTTTGGAAAAACATGCGACGGAGAAATCATACTTGCTGATGAAATTTCTCCTGATACATGCCGTTTTTGGGTTAAAGGAACGATGGAATCGCTTGATAAAGATGTTTACAGAGAAAATAAAGGCGATCTAATTTCTTCATATAAGAAATTAGGAGATATTTTAGGTATAAAATTCTAGGAGCAATAAAAATGAACAAATATAAGGCGGATGTTATAGTAACTCTGAAAAAAGGAGTAAGAGACCCGCAGGGCACTGCTGTTGATACAGTTTTGAGAAGAACAGGACTTGAAGAAGATTCTTCTGTGAAGGTCGGAAAGTACTTTACTCTTTCTGTTTCCGGTGAAAACGAAGCTGAAGCAAAAGAAAAACTTAATAAAATCTGCGAGGATGTTCTTTCAAATCCAATACTTGAAAGTTACGCAATTGAGAGGCTAAAAGAAGTATGAATGAAGAAGGCATGATAAAAGCGGGTGTAATAGTCTTTCCCGGTACAAACTGCGACATAGACACAAAGCGCGCCTGTGAATTTTTCGGCTGGGAAACCCAATTCATATGGCATGACGAAATTTCACTTGATAAGTTTGACGTTGTATTTCTGCCGGGCGGGTTTTCATACGGAGATTATATAAGGGCAGGTAGACTGGCAAGATTTAGCCCTGTTGTAATGCAATTAAACGAGTATATAAAGAAAAAAAGAGGTTTTGTTGTCGGAATCTGCAACGGCTTCCAGATTTTATGCGAAGCCAAACTGCTCCCAGGCATACTGTCAGTCAATGACAACACAAAATTCATCTGCGAAGAAGTTGGGCTTTTATTTGAAAATGGTCATAACGAGGGTGAATCAACCAGCATAAAAAATCGTGAACCTATAAAGGGTGGCGACTGCCACCTTCCTATTGCCCATGGGGAAGGCAGGTATATTGCCGATGAAAATGATTTACGGAAAATCAAATTAAACCATATGGCTTTTCTGACATATGTTAATAATCCTAATGGTTCTGATGAAAATATAGCAGGATTATGGGACAGAGAAAACAACGTAATAGGAATGATGCCGCATCCTGAGCGGGCAATTTTCTCAGAAACAGGAAACACCGACGGCAGGGCATTCTTTGAAATGCTGGAATCTTATATCCTGTCATTGAGAGGAGAGGCTTTAGCCTTGACGAAGCAATCCAAAAAAGGCAATTAAATGGAAAAATACTTACTTTTTATAACTTAAATCCATAAATGGATAGATGCTGAAACAAGTTCAGCATGACAGCTTGAACGACTAAAGACAGAAAGCAAAACTGGATAGATCCTTCGCTCCGCTCAGGATGACAACTAAAGAAAAAGGGAACGCAAAATATGCAAACTGAACAAAAAATTGAATTATATAAAGCTCTTGGCTTAACAGATTATGAATATTCCGAAATAAAAAATAGGCTCGGAAGAGAACCAAACACGCTGGAAACATATTTATTTTCAGCTATGTGGTCAGAGCACTGCGGCTATATGCATTCCAGAAAATATTTATCAAGATTCCCTTCAGGCGGCGCAGTAAGTCATGGTGAAAATGCCGGTGGTGTCCAGGTTGGTGAACATGTAATAGTGTTTAAGGCAGAATCGCATAATCATCCATCAGCTGTTGAACCGTTCCAAGGAGCTGCAACAGGAATCGGCGGAATTATCCGTGATATTCTTGCTATAGGTGCCAGACCAATTGCGCTTTTAGACTCATTAAAATTCGGCAAAATAACAAATAATTTCTCAAAACACATTTTTGACGGCGTGGTTAACGGAATTTCCCACTACGGAAATTGTATAGGCGTCCCGACAGTCGCAGGAGAGGTTAGCTTTGACGAATCCTACACAGACTCTCCTCTTGTTAACGTAATGGCAGTTGGAATCGTAAAAAAGGATAAAATTCGTTCGGCAAAAGCAGAGCCAAATAAAACAGTAATTGCGGTAGGCTCTCATACAGGTAGAGATGGAATTCATGGGGCATCGTTCGCCTCAAAAGAGCTTAATGAAAATTCAAAAGAAGACAGACCATCCGTTCAGGTAGGCGACCCGTTTATTAAAAAGGTTTTAATCGAAGCAACCCTTGAAATTCTTGAGCTTGAAGAAGTTCAAAGCTGTCAGGATTATGGAGCAGCCGGACTTTTATCTTCTTCATCCGAAATGGTTTATAAAGGCGAATGCGGTTTAGATTTATATTTGGATAGGGTTCATCTTAGAGAAGCAGACATGCAGCCCTGGGAAATTATGCTTTCAGAATCGCAGGAGCGCATGCTCTTTATTGTAGAGCCAAACGGAGCAGAAAAAGTCTTAAATATAGCTAAGAAATTTGATATTCCGGCAAGAGTAATAGGTGAAACCACAACATCAAACAAATACAGACTTTTCTGGCATGGCGTAGAAGTAGCAAATCTTCCGCCGGAATCCCTTGCGGAAGCGCCAAAATATACCTTATGCGAAGAAGAGCCTGAATACATAAGCGAATATAAAAAATTAAACCTTAATAGAACAACTTCTATTGAAGAAGCGGTCAAAAAAATAGTTTCTGACCCTAATTTTGCTTCAAAAAGATGGGTTTATAGACAATACGACCATACAGTTGGGACAAGAACATCATTAAAGCCAGGACAGGCAGGTGCAGCAGGTATATGGATTCATGAAGAAGGCGGCGTTGCAGGCTTGGCCATTGATTCTAACGGAAGACAGGTTTTCCTTAATCCATATGAAGGCGCAAGAAATTCAGTGTGGGAATGCTGCCGCAACTTGATTTCCAGCGGGTTTAAACCTTTAGGAGTTACTGACTGCCTTAATTATGGAAATCCCGAAAAAGATGAAGTGGCTTACCAGTTTGTAAAATCTGTAGACGGCATAGCGCAAGCTTGCCGAGAAGCAGAAATTCCTGTTGTCTCAGGCAATGTTTCTTTTTATAACGAATCGCCTGAAAGAAGAGTTTTCCCGACCCCGACAATAGGAATGGTTGGTTACGTTGATAGCCCTGATAAATTATTAAAAACGGCTTTTTCAACAGATGAAACAGTAATTTTAATAGGTAAACAGATTAATGACGATTCTGATATTGGCGGCTCACTTTATCAAAGAGTTTTATATGATTTTTTGGGCGGAGAAGTTGATAAAACCGATGTTAAACTTGAAAAACAGCTCGAAGAAATTATATTTGAATTAAGAGATAAGAAATTAATCGGCGGATGTATTGATGTTTCAGAAGGCGGATTATTTGGGGCAGTGTTTGAGGGTATTAAGTCAGGAAATACCGGCTTTAAAGGAAATCTTGTTTATTCTAATAATGCTGAAAAAGCGCTTTTTGGAGAAATTACGGGACGCTATATTATATCAACCGCCAACAGTGATGAGGTTACCAAAAAACTTGAATCGCAACAAATTCAGTATAAAACGCTTGGATTGTGTGCTAATAAAAAAATAGAATTTGACGGATACAGTTTTAATACAACTGAATTATATGATTTATATGATAAATCAATAGAATTGGAGATGGGAAGATGAAATTTTCCTGCAAAAAGCATTGTTCCGGCTATGCATCTTCAAGAATTGACGACTTAAAATTCTCAGAAGAATGCGGGATATTTGGCGGCGTGAGCTTTAACCATAATATAGCGCCGTTTATTCAGCAGGGACTGTTTATGCTTCAGCACAGAGGGCAGGAAAGTGCCGGTCTATGCTGCGGAGACAAAGATTTATCCATATACAAAAACAAAGGTCTTGTTATGGAGGTTCTTTCTGATAAGGTAATTCATAATATGAAAGGCAAAACAGGGATAGGACATGTTAGATACTCGACACAGGGCGGGTCTGACGTTCTTCATGCTCAGCCGCATGTGATTAATTATCTTGGAGAAAAGGTTGCTGTTGCTCATAATGGTAATGTTGATGCGGCTGTCAAGATGAAAAAACACCTTGAGAAGCAAGGTGAAGTGTTTCTTACGACTTCAGACACTGAAATGATTCTTAAAAAAGTAGTAAGAGAACTTTGCAAAGCTCCTTCTCTCTGGACTTTTGAAGAAATTGGCGAAGTTTTGACTAAAAGTTTTCTCGGCGGGGCATGGTCAATCCTGTTTTGTGTACCGGGAAAAGTTTTTGCATACAGAGATCCCCTTGGTTATAGACCTTTAGCTTTATGTGAAGCAGAAGAAGGAATTTTTGTAAGTTCGGAAGACACGTCATTCCAGCTTTTAACCAGAAAAAAAGTAATACATATTCAACCGGGCGAAGGGGTAATAATTACAGCAGACGGCTATGAGATAAAAAGATTTGCTCCTGAAATGCCTTCAAAGATGTGTGTATTTGAACATATTTACTTTGCGCGACCGGATTCAAATATTTTCGGAAGAAACGTATATATGGCAAGGGTTGAATTAGGCAAAAAATGTGCGATAGAAAACCCTGTTGATGCCGATATAGTTGTTCCTGTTATGGATTCAGGATTTGCTCCGGCTCTGGGCTTTTCTCAGCAATCAGGAATTCCTTTCCAGATGGGGTTAATGAGAAATCGCTGGGTTGGAAGAACTTTTATTCTTCCCGAGCAGCAGATGAGGCGAAATAGCGTAATAAGAAAGCTAACTCCGATGAGAGAGGTTCTGGAAGGCAAAAGAGTTGTTGTTATTGATGATTCTATAGTAAGAGGAACAACTTCCCGTGAATTAGTGAGAATGATTAAAAATTCAGGAGCCAGAGAAGTCCATTTTCGTTCTGCTTCTCCTAAACTTATTAATACTTGTCAATGGGGTGTTGATATACCGTCAAAAAAAGAGCTGATAGCAAACATTTATAAAGACACAGCTGAAATAAATAATTTTTTGGAGGCTGATTCCCTTGCATATCTTTCCCTCGAGGGACTAAAGGAGATTTTTGGGTGGAACAACTGGTGTTACTCATGTTTAACCCCATCTAATGTTAATTCTTCAGAAGTAATGGAAAGAAATGAGTACTGCGGGTTAATCCCTGCCGCTTGCGCTGATTAATACGATAAAGGAAACTAAAATGGACTACGAACAGGCTGGAGTAAGTATTGCAAAAGCTGATGCACTAACAGCATTAATACAAAAAGAGGTTAAAAGTGAAAATATTGGTATGTTTGCAGGAATTTATGAGCACCCTGTTTTGCCTGATTATTATCTGGTAGGCTGTACAGACGGTGTTGGGACAAAAATCATTCCGCTCATTAAGTATGAGCTTATAGAAACTGCTGCTGTTGACCTGATAGCAATGAGCTTGAACGATATGATATGCCTTGGAGCTGCTCCTTTATTTTTTCTTGATTATTTTGCGACACATTCGCTTGATGTGGAAGTAACATCCAGATTTGTAAAAGCTTTAAAAGATGAATTAGGTAAGTATAACTGTACTTTGCTTGGCGGAGAAACGGCAGAGCTTAATGATTTGGTTACAGAAGGGCATTTTGATGTCGGCGGATTTGCTGTAGGTCTAGTTAAAAAAGACAAAATGCTCAGGAAAGAAACTGTCAGGGCAGGCGATGTGGTAGTCGGCTTAAAATCAAGCGGACCGCATTCTAACGGATATACGCTGATAAGAAAATTGCATGAAAAAGGGCTTTTGTCTGAATATGAACTTAAACAAACCCTTGAGCCGACTCATCTTTATGTGAATGAAATCCTTAAACTGACTGAAGAAAATGCTATCAGGGTTTGTGCAAACATTACAGGCGGCGGAGTAGCAGGAAATCTGGAAAGAGTAATCCCGGACGGCTTGTGCGCAGAAGTATCTGCAAGCAGCATTCCTGAAAATTTAATATTTAAAAAGCTGGAAGAACTTGTAGGCACAGAAGAAGCTTATAAAACATTCAACATGGGTGTTGGTATGTGCGTTATATGCTCTCCTGATAAAGTTGATGAAGTTATTAATGTTTGTCAGGCTTATGCGCCCTTTATTTTTGGAAGCATAATAGAAAATTATCAAGATAAAGTTAGATTTTTGGAGAAATAAAAGTTGAAAGTACTTTTATACGGCGGTGGGGCAAGAGAACATGCACTCGCCTGGAAGATAAAACAATCGCCATTACTGGAAAAATTATATTTATGCAAACCAAATGACGGGTTTGCCGATTTAGGTGAGGTTATTGATGCAAATAATTTTGAAGAATTAGCCAAAATCTCCAAAGAAATAGGTATAAACTTGCTGGTTGTCGGACCGGAAGACCCTTTGATTAACGGAATAGTCGATGAATTCACAAAAGTGGGGATTTCTGCCATTGGCGCCGACAAAAAATGGGCAATGCTTGAAGGCTCAAAGGCGTTTGCCAAGGAATTTATGGAACGAAACAATATACCGACAGCAAAATACAGCTTAATTACTGACATATCCCGAATCTCAGAAACTTTAGATAATTTTGAAATTCCTGTTGTGCTTAAAGCTGACGGACTTGCAGCAGGGAAGGGCGTTTATATTGCCTGTTCAAGAGGAGATGCCGAAGCTGTGCTTGAGGAATTTCTTGAAGGGAAATATGGCGAGGCTTCCAAAAAAATAGTTGTTGAAGAATTTCTCGAAGGACAGGAAATTTCCCTGATTTCGCTGTGGGATGGCAAGACTCTTTTGCCATTAATCCCTGCAAGGGATTACAAAAAGCTCTTTTCCGGCAACAAAGGACCTAATACAGGAGGAATGGGGGCTTATTGTCCAGTTTCTCTCACTGTTGACGAGTATCGGGAAATTGAAAAATATTTAGATAACCTAAAAAACGCACTGATAAACGAAAGAGCTGATTTTGCAGGAATCGTTTATTCCGGCTTGATGATGACTGCGAAGCGGGAGTGTAATCCTGAAGGTCGGGCTTTGCCCGCCTGCAAGGATGAACTCATTCCAACTAAAGACGGCATTAAAATTCTTGAATACAATATGAGATTTGGCGATCCTGAAACCCAGCCTTTGTTAATGCATATGGACAGCGATTTGCTGGAAATTTTCACCAAAATGACAGAAAAAAAGCTTGATGAAGTCGAGCTTGAGTGGAAGCAGGGACAGGCTTTTTGCGTTGTTGTCGCAGCTCAGGGATATCCCGAAAATCCTGTTAAGGGCGGTGAAATAAGCAATATTGATGAAGCAATAAAAGAAAACGAAGTAAATATTTTTTATGCCGGAGTCAAAAAGCAGGCAGGAAAACTTGTAGCGAATGGCGGAAGAGTTTTATCAGTCTGCAAAACCGGTATAGGCGTACAAAAAGACATTTATGACGCCATAAATCGTCTTGAATACGAAGATAAAATTTTCCGAAACGACATAGGTGAAGTTAGTATCTTTGGGAAAGGATGTTGTGAAGATGAAAGAACTGGTCATAATTGCGGGGTCTGAAAGCGATAGGGAATTTGTTGAGCCTGCGTTAAAGTTAGCTGAAGAATTAAGCATCGATACAGAATTTGTCATATATTCGGCTCATAGAAATCTTGAAGAGCTT
>DYOT01000053.1 GCA_020720345.1 Candidatus Caenarcanum sp. | reverse complement strand
GCCTCCTTTTCTCTTAACACTTTATCTTTCGTCAGAACTTATAAGCTGGGCGTCTTTAATCCAACTCATCATTCCGCGAAGTTTTCTTCCTACTACTTCAATTTCGTGGTCTCTGTCTTCTTCAAGCATCATTTTAAGATTAGGCTGACCTTTTCTGTTTTCTTCAATCCATTCTTTAGCAAATTTACCATTCTGAATTTCTTCAAGAATTTTCTTCATTTCAGCCTTTGTTTCACTTGTAACTAATCTTGGACCACGTGTTACATCGCCATATTTTGCGGTATCGCTTATTGAATATCTCATATCGCTAATTCCGCCGTAATAAATAAGATCAACAATAAGCTTTAATTCATGAAGACACTCAAAATAAGCCATTTCGGGAGGATATCCGGCTTCAACAAGGGTTTCAAATCCGGCTTTGATTAATGCGGAAGTTCCACCGCAAAGAACCGCCTGTTCTCCAAAAAGATCAGTTTCTGTTTCATTTTTGAAAGTTGTTTCAATAATTCCGGCTGTCCCTGCACCATTGCATTTTGCATACGCAAGAGAAACTTCAAGAGTATCTCCTGAAGGATTTTGTCCAACTGCAACAAGTGAAGGAACTCCTCTGCCTGTTTTATATTCGGATCTTACAAGATGACCCGGACCTTTTGGCGCAACTATAAATGTATTTACATCAGCAGGAGGAATGATTTCGTTATAGTGAATACTAAAACCGTGAGCAAACCCTAAATACATGCCAGATTTAATGTTTGGGGCGATATATTTGTCATAAACTTCTTTATGTACTGTATCAGGAAGGAGGTTCATAACAACATCAGCCCATTGAACTGCTTCTTCAAAAGAAATACATTCTAATCCAGCTTTTTGTACTCTTTCACAGGTTTTTGAACCTTCTCTAAGTGCAACTTTTACATTTACTCCAGATTCTTTAAGATTTAGCGCATGGGCGTGCCCCTGACTTCCATAACCCAAAATAACAACTTTTTTTGTTAAAATAGGGCTTGTATCAATATCTTTGTCATAATATACTTTCATATCCAACACTTTTGACATATTATTATCTCCTTTTACTTTATTTCTGTCTGATGATAGCACTAAAATTTTCTACTGTCATGCTGAAATTTACGGTTGTACTGAAGGAATTAATTTCGTATTTAACTCATATTTTTGAGTGCTGTCATTAAAATTTATTTCTACCAGCCTGTATTCATAAGGATAATCCAGCAAAGCCGGTGTACTTACATGATAAATGCCGTCAACCTGTTTAATACCTTCTGCATGATAATGTCCTGAAAAAATTGCGAATATATTATTATGCCTTGTCAGCAACTCAAAATAATTTTCAGGATCTCTAACCCTGTGAGATTTTTTTTCGCATGGCTCAATAAGAGGAAAATGCTGCATGATTAGGGCTTCTCTGGCTTTATTTTTACTCAAGACGTTGTCAAGCCATTCTATCTGTTCATCATAATAAAACCCATGGGAATTTGCCATTGCGGAAATAGCACCGTCCATTACTATGACTATAAAATCATTGTTAGGCAGCATGTAATAATAAGGATTGCTGTCTTTTTGGTATTTATTATATTCTCTTACTATTTTTAAATAGTCTTCTTTATTGATGCCACCCATATTATAGGCATCATGGTTTCCGAGAACGATATAATAGGGCTTGTTTAATTTTTGTACAATTTCGCAAAATATTCTCAGGCTTTCTTCATTTGACTGATCTATGTTATCACCCGAAAAAACAACGAAATCAAGATCAGTAATTTTATTTATTGAATCAACAGCTTTTTTTAACCCCTCTATAGAATTACCAACGTTTCTGCTCGAAATCGCCCCTTCTGAAGCCAGATGAACATCAGTAACCTGAACAAATTTCAGGTGCTTCGCATAAGCTGCGCTTGAAAAAAATATTAAAGTTATTATTAAAACAAAAATTTTACGCATATTTACTCCTTATATTATAGTGTATTGTTAAGTTAATTTTAAAGGTATTTTGTTTTTTATCTACCCCCTAACTCCCCCTTCAAAGGGGGACTTGATTTTTGTTTGGGTCTCGCTCGCTACGCTCGCTCGACCCGTTAAATTAACTTAAAATGGTACTAGAGGTTATATTATCAACAACTTACAGCTCCTTTGCTGGCAGAAGAAACGGTTTTTGAATATCTTGAAAGATAGCCCTTTATGGCTTTCTGAGGAAGCAAATTTATTTCCCGTTTTCTTTTTTCAAACTCTTCATCAGAAACATCAGCATTAAGAATTCTGGCTTCGATATCGATTTGAATCCTGTCGCCATTTTTAAGATAAGCAATAGTTCCTCCTGCTGCTGCTTCAGGTGCAATATG
Organism: Candidatus Caenarcanum sp.; assembly: GCA_020720345.1. Classification (GTDB taxonomy): domain Bacteria; phylum Cyanobacteriota; class Vampirovibrionia; order Gastranaerophilales; family UBA9971; genus DYOT01. The sequence continues at coordinate 5,744 of DYOT01000053.1, read as the reverse complement.
CCCTATGCACAGTCCTCTGGTGCCGCCGGAAAACCTGCCGTCTGTTATGAGCGCAACGCTTTTTCCGAGTCCTTTTCCAACTATGGATGAAGTTGGAGCAAGCATTTCCCTCATTCCTGGTCCACCTTTAGGACCTTCGTACCTTATAACAAGGACATCACCGGATTTAACTTCATCAGAATTTATAAGAGCCATTGCTTCTTCTTCGCTGTTGCAAATTTTTGCCGTACCCTCAAACTTCATACAATCTGCATCCACGCCGGAAATCTTTATAACAGAGCCTTCTCTTGCAATATTTCCGTATAATACAGCTAAACCGGGGTTTGATGTTACAGGATCATCAGGAGTTCTTATAACTTTTGTATCAACCCATGCATTTTGTGCAATTTGACTTATGCTTAATCCTGAAACACCTTTTGTGTCAACAATCCCTAAATTTTTACCTGTTAAATTTTTTAAAGCTCCTGCTATTCCACCTGCATTCTCAAAATCTGTCATTGTCAGGTCGCTTGAAGGGTCAAGCTTTATTATTTGCGGAACCTTACGGCTTAATTCCTCAAAATCATCCAGAGTTATATCAAGATTTGCTTCATTAGCTATGGCAAGCAAATGCAACACTGAATTCGTTGATCCGCCAAGAGCAAGATCAGCAATAATAGAGTTTCTTAGGGATTCTTTTGTTATTATTTCCAGAGGAAGAACATTTTCTCTGACAAGTTCAATTATTTTTAAGCCGCTGTCAAAGGCAATTCTTCTTTTCTTGGAAGAAACAGCTGCTGCGGAAGCGCATCCCGGAAGACTCATTCCCATAACTTCGGTGAGACAAGCCATTGTGTTTGCCGTATATAACCCCTGACAGGAACCAATGCTTGGACAGGAACTAATTTCAAATTTTGAAAGCTGTTCTTCTGTCATTTTACCTGCTTTTACCTGACCAACAGCTTCAAAAGTACCTTTAACCATGGTTAATGTTTGATTTTCACACTTGCCGTCCATCATTGGACCGGCTGTAACCATAATACAAGGGATATTTAGCCTTGCTGCCGCCATTAACATGCCGGGAGTGATTTTATCGCAGTTGGAAAGCAATACCAAACCGTCCAAACTATGTGCGCTGGCAACAGATTCTACGCAATCGGCTATCAAATCCCTTGAAGGCAATGAAAATTTCATCCCGTCATGCCCCATTGCTATTCCGTCGCATACAGCCGGTATTCCAAAAATAAACGCATGACCGCCTCCTGAATGGATTCCTTTTTCTATGAACCGTTCCAAGTCTCTCATTCCTGAATGCCCCGGTACTAAATCGGAAAAACTGCTTGCAATGCCTATAAAAGGTTTCTTTAATTCATTTTTTGTTATTCCCAGTGAATGCAGCAGCCCTCTATGCGCAGCCCTGTCAATTCCTTCAGTTATTTTATCGCTTCTCATCACTAATTCATCCTCAATTTTTATTTAAAAAAATTATATCATGCCCGCAATATTAACTGAGGTTTTATACCATTTCAAATAATGTAACGATTTTGTCATATTTTGACAAAATCGTTACATTATTGGCAATTTTCTATGTTTGGTTTTTTTTAAAGATATAGATACTTTTTACTAAGGGAAGGCTTGGTATGGAATTTTTTGACAGCCTGATACAAATAAGAAGTTACTGGAAACCCTGTAAGAAATGGGAAAAAGAACAACAAGACAGGGAAATTCAAAGACAGGAACTTCATAAAAAATATCCAACTTCCAAAGAAGAGCTCGCTAAAGCTAACCAGTACGGGCGTACTGTAATTGATGCTATTAATACAATGGATCAATATTCCATAAATAAAGGTCAGGATATGGAAATAATGTCCGGCGCCGGAAAAAGCCTCATTAATTTAGGAGGAATGGGAATTGGCGCAGGTATAACATTTCTCTCACTGCTCACTAAATCAGGCAGAAAGCTTATTGACGGAAATAATGAATTACGTTGGCTATTACTTGGGGTATCAGGTTTTGCGGGTTCTTTTGTGTCCGGTATTTTTGCAAATATCATAGCAAAATTCTACGAAAAAGAAGCGTCCAGAGTGGCAAGATATCAGGCAAGGGAAATTGAACTTCAGGATACGAGAGATTTTGTTGTTTATACCCCTGAGCAAGTACAGCAGGCTGAAAAATTGGCGCAAAATATTTCTGATGATGCTCCTCCAAAAGCGAAAAAATCCGGAGTTATTGCCGAATATACCGGTGCTGTCAAATCAATATTGCACCTTAGCAGGGATTACAAAAATTATGCAAACTGGAAAGCAAAAAGCGTAATAGCCGAAGAGCAAAAACCTGCTTTATTCAACGTAATGGATACCACTCCTGAACAAATCGAAAACGCAAAAAGTGACAGGGATAATTTATTAAACGTTGTTAAAAAAATCGAAATTGAATCGCAAAATTATCTGTCAAACGTTGAAATGGCAATTAATACAGCATTGGCATGCGAATATATAGCCGGAGGAATTGCCGGTGGAGCCGTCTCTTTAGCTGTTTTGGCAGGTCAACAATTTAAAATGATAGCTAAAGATTCAAAAAATGCAAATTTACTCAAAAAATTAATGCCTTTTGTCGCTCCGCAGCTTTTGGTCATGTTTGCTACCCCTTATTTTATCAAGCTGGAAAAAGAAGCCGCTAAAATTGGACGTTTTAAAGCTAAACAGGATTTATTAAGCGATCCTAACAGCTTCATCAGTTATAATGATGACCAGAAAAAGACTGTTTCTGGTATAAAATCGCCGCCCAAAAAGAAAATGACATTTGTTGAAACGATTAAACACGATTTATATTTGATTGAACAGTTTAAAAAAGACTATAAAGACTATAAAAATTATAAAAAAACATCTGAAAAGAATGAACTTAAGCTAAACAAGGCACTTAAACACATGGAAGTAACGCCTGAACAAATGAAAGAAGCGAAGCATTTGCAGAAAAACGTTTTTTATACGTTTGAAAAGATGGATGAAAAAACACAAAGATACAGCAATGATATTGTTGCAGCCGCTGATATCGCTAAAATGTTTTCAACTCTTGGCATTACAGGTATTGCAATATATTGTATCGACAAGCTTTTGGTTAAAAATCTCAGTAAAAATGGCATAGATACTAAAACTATGATTAATAGGGCAAAAGAGCATCAGGAAAAATACGCCGGCGCTTTTGTTTTAGCTACATTGCTAGGCATGGGTTTTGAAATACTCGCTGTGAAAATGAAAAAACACGCGATAAAAGTCGGATTAATGTCTTCTATGAACGATTTGCAGGATCCGAAAAATTTTATACATATGGAAACACCTGACGGATTCAATGATAAGATTGATATAACTAATAATAACGCTGATAACAACGAAACAAATCCTTCTGTTTCCAAACAGGCAAAGGAATTTCTAAAAATCCCCGGTTAATTTATTTTGTAGTGTAAAATAAATTTATGAACAAAATACTTAAATATTTTTTAATTGCATTATTCTTTGTCTCAAGCCTGTTTTTGTTCCCTTATAAGACAATTTCAGGGGATGATGTCATCGATAAAAGCCCATTAGCCAAAAATTCCATAGTTTCAGTCTCAATAAGAAATGTCCGAACAGAAAAAATAGTTTATGAACGAAATGCCAATTTGCTTCTCCATCCGGCATCTACCTTAAAAGCTCTTACAACCCCTGTAATACTTGATAAACTGGGAATTAAATCAAAAATATCAACTGGAATTTACAGGGATTCAAAAGGGAATACCTGCCTAAAACTTAGCGGAGATCCACTGCTCAACACAGAAAAGCTTTCAAAACTTCTTAATGATTTTAAATCAAAAGGATACAGCAATATTACAGGCAAATTAATTATAGATGACAGCGCTGTTGATGATATTCCATGGGGCATAGGTTGGATGTGGGACGATGAAAACAATCCATATATGCCAAAAATTAGCGCATACAATATTAACAGGAATGTAATTACGGTAAAAATCATACCAACAAAGCTGAATCAAAAACCAACAGTTAAAATATTGCCTTATTACCCTGTTAAAATTATTAATAATGCTGTTACATCTTCGATAAATAATATTTCTGCGGAAAGAAAAATCTGGAAATCATCGGAAACCATATATATTAGCGGAAAAATCTCTCAAACAGCAGAAATAGACCTGCCTGTGGGAACACCGGAAAATTTCTTTAAATATCAATTTAATAAAGCTGCAAAAGAGGCAGAAATTGAATTCTCAGGGCTGTATGCAAAGGCAAAAGTTCCCCAAAATGCGGTTTTAATAAGTGCAATAACTCATAATCTTATAGACGAAGTGAAAATGCTTAATCAGAAAAGCGATAATCTAGCCGCAGAAACTTTATTCAAGCTTGCCGGAGCAAAATATAGCGGAAAAACAGGCTCAACCCAAAATGGACTTAAAGCGTTCGATAATTTTTATTCAAAGCTTGGACTTGATACTTCAGAAATATCTATAGTCGATGCAAGCGGAGTTTCCCATAATGACCTGATTACAGCAGATTGGATGACGCTTGCACTTGCAAAATTACCAAAATGGCAATATTTCAATACCTATAAAAGCACGCTGGCAATGCCGTCTAATTCTGGAACACTTCAAAACAGGCTTAAAGATTTAAGAGGAAGGCTTTTTGCAAAAACCGGCACTAATGCGGGAATTAGCGCAATTACAGGGTATTTAACAGATAAATCAGGAGAAACTGTTGCCTTTGCGATAATTATCCAGAATTTCAAAGGGAGTTCAAAGCCTGCCAAAGAGCTTGAGGATACTATACTAAAGAATTTTTAATGAAAAATAAAAAAGCGAGTGGTTTAAACCACTCGCTTTCAATCTATATTTATAATTTACTATGTTCCAACTTCCCAGCTGTTCATATATTCAACCATTGCAGGAGTTAATTCATCTATTTTAACACCCATTGATTGAAGCTTAAGCTTTGCAATTTTCTGATCAACTTCTCTAGGAAGAACATAAACTTTATTTTCAAGAGTGCCCTGATTTTTTATTAAATGTTCAACAGCAAGAGCCTGGTTCGCAAAACTCATATCCATTACGCTTGCGGGATGTCCTTCTGCTGCGGCAAGGTTAACAAGTCTGCCTTCTCCAAGAACAAGAACTGATTTTCCTGATTCTAATTTATGCTGATCAAGGAAAGTTCTGATTTTTTTCTTGTTTGTTGTCATTTTATTAAGTCCAGCCATATCTAATTCAAGGTCAAAGTGTCCTGAATTACAAACTATAGCGAAATCTTTCATTAATTTAAAATGATCTGTGTTGATTACGTGTCTGTTTCCGGTAACTGTGATAAAAATATCACCGATTGAAGCGGCATCAGTCATAGGCATAACTCTGAAACCGTCCATTACAGCTTCAATAGCTTTAACAGGGTCGATCTCTGTAACTATAACATTTGCGCCTAAGCCTCTTGCTCTCATAGCGCATCCTTTTCCGCACCAGCCATAACCGACAACTACAACGTTTTTTCCTGCGATAAGTATATTAGTAGCCCTGATTACACCGTCTAATGTACTTTGACCTGTTCCATACCTGTTATCAAAGAAATGTTTTGTCTGAGAATCATTTACCGCCATAGCAGGAAAACTCAAAACCCCTTCATTTTCCATTGCTTTAAGTCTTACAATACCTGTGGTTGTTTCTTCTGTCGTTCCAATAATATCTTTAATCTGGTCAGGTCTTTCTTTAACAAGAGTTGCAACAACATCTG
>DYOT01000283.1 GCA_020720345.1 Candidatus Caenarcanum sp. | reverse complement strand
ATAAATTGGGTGGCAGATGTTTGTAAATATAAAGAGGGTTCTATCATATTTTATAATTGCAGGCTTTTTCCTAAGTCATAGTATAGCCTGCATTGCGCAGGAAAATTCGGCTGTGCCTCCTTTGCCTATAGAACAGCAAGCCAATCAGGAAACAGTCAGCCCGGGAAAATTTTTCCAGAGTGGCGTTGACTATAATGAGCTTGACGAAAATAAGAATATGTTCACCGGACAGATAGAAGCTGTCCAAAAGGGTTCCAAGCTTAAAATGACCGTTTCCAAGGTTATAGACAGCAGCTTTCATATGAAAGGGGACGAGTTTTTCGCTGAAGTTACGGATGATTTTTCTACCATGAGCGGGATTGTAATTCCGGCGGGAACCGTTGCACATGGCGTTGTAACGGAACTAAAAGACAAAAAAAGGCTTGGAAGAGATGCATATCTGACTATAAAATTTGATTATTTAATAACCCCTGATAAAAGAAAAATTCCTATCGAAGCAAGTATGACAACAAAAAGAAGCGTTGCCGCCGCCACTGCAAAAGTAGTACTGGAAGACACAGTCTATACTGTTGCAGGTGGAGTAATAGGAGGAATGCTAGCCCTTAAATTTTTTGGATTAGGGGCGGCTGTGGCAAGCCATGGCTATACAGTAGCAGGCGGGGCAGGATTAGGCGCGAGTGTGGGACTAATAGCGTCTCTGGTAAGAAAAGGGCATGATGTTTTAATTCAGCCGGGCGATGAAATAAAAGTCAGCGTAAATGAAAGTCTTGACCTTCCTGTTATGTCGGAAAAAGCTTTAAGAGATGATAATCTTGAATATCCGGGGCTTGATGTGAAAATTCTTGGATATAATGTTGAAAAAGATCCTTTTGGGGAATTAAATACCATTAGTTTAGTAATTGAAGTAAAAAATGATACTGAAAAAGCTTTCAGCACTTTTGATATGGCACTTGTAAGCGACTATAAAACTGTTTATTACGCGTCTCCTTTTGGAAATACAGAAATGTGGTTTAAAAAAATTGACCCTGGCACATCAACAAGGGGAAGCTTGTCATTTTCTGTTGATAATCCCAAAAAACGGCATTGGCTTGTGTTTTATGACAACAGATCAAGAAAACCTGTTGCAAAATTTTCACTAATAAATGCGCAAAGAGAAATTAAAAAAAAGCTTTCGAATAAAAAATAGTTGTTTAAGTCGTCAAAGCTATGAATTTTCACAAAAAAGTTATTGTTAAATTTTGTAAAATGTTGATAACATCATTAGCAACTTTTTTCTTGTTTCTTTTTAAAACTTATATAAGCCATAGCAATAGTTTAAAAAAATAGAGAAAGGTTAAAAAATGAAAATTTCAGGGCAGCAACAGGTCGGCTTTGGAATGAATATTACAATTCATCCGGAGTTGACTTACAATATGTCAGCAGAAACAATAAAAAAAATAGGCGAACATTGTGAATCAATTAGGGATATGTATCCGGATGTTTTTGTGCATTTTAAACCTA
>DYOT01000282.1 GCA_020720345.1 Candidatus Caenarcanum sp. | reverse complement strand
TAATCATAATAGCATTAATTAATTTTTTATTAATTCTACAAATTGCTACTTTACTTTTAAAAAGATGGGGTTATAATAAGTGTGTTAGTCACACTAAATTATTAGTGATTTGTTAGCAAAACGAAGAGATCAAAAAATACACATTCTTAAATTTATTCGGAAACTTAATTAAAAAAACGAGGAAAAGATCATGAGGCTTACATTTGGTTCTGTTGAAGTTCAATTTGAAAATAGAGAACAGGCGCAAAAAATATCTCAAATTGCATATAAAACGAAAGAAGTTGTTCAAAGAAGATATGGAGCAGAAATGCCTGTATTAAAAGCAAACATACAGGGAGATACTGTAACGTTTAGCTGTGCAGAAAAAAACACCGGTTCTAAAAAACAGGATATATCCGAAGGTGTTTTAATGAACTTTTTGAGACAGGTTAACATTCCTTTTAAAGTTAGAAACAACTAAACTGAGCTGATAATAATACTATAAGGCAATAAAAAGCCCCATGAGTAAGATACATGAGGCGTATTGTGTTATAGCATTGAATTAGTAAAATTATTATACATAATTTTACTAATTCTTTAACTCACATATTTTCGGTTTTAATAAATTAATAAAATTGTTACAAATATTTTATTACCTGACGCCTTCAATAAGAATGTCGAGCTTTTTGTCAATACTGTCAAGCCTGGAATCTATTGTATGGTGGTGAATAGCGCATATTTCCCTGTCCTGTTTTTTATCTAAAAGAGGCATAATTATTTTTCTGACTTCGCTTTCGAGAAAAATTTTTACAAGACCAGCACCTGCTCCTCCTCCAAAAATTAACGAAATAAAAACGACCAGTATTTGCTCATCAACAAAATGCATCTTACAACCTCCCTAATAACCTAAAATTCTGCTCATTAATATATGATTCAGGGGTTTTCCATTTTTTATTGCTGCACATCTGATAATGCCTTCTTCCTGAAACCCCGCCCTTTTTGAAAAATTCACCGCTCTGCTGTTAAATTCAGGAATTTCCATCTGGATTCTAATCACACCTGTATTGATATGAAGAAAATTTAACAGTTCTTCAACGGAATAAAGAGAAGTTTTTCCCCAGTATTTCCTGTCAATACAGCCATGGAGTTGGCAGGAATGGTAATTTTCGGCAGTTGCCGCTTTGCTAGTAGTCGTTTCAAACGATGTATCCCTTTCAGATTTTTTGTGAAACCCATGCCAGTGTGTAATCCAGGCGACGCCTATTGGTTGTTCATTTAAAACTCCAACAATAAACCATGGATAAACAGCATTAATTTCTTCAACCAGATAATCAAGGAGCTGAGCGTCATTTTGCGGAAAATAATCATTAACTAAGAGATGTTTATTTTTAAATAAAAGATCAAGAACAAAAGGCAAATATTGAACGTTTTCAAAGGCATTATTATTAATATCCGCCTTAATAGGCAAAAATTTAATCATGTTTTCCTCCTGCAAACAAAAAAGCGGTTGTACAACCGCTTTTT
>DYOT01000281.1 GCA_020720345.1 Candidatus Caenarcanum sp. | reverse complement strand
ATTCTTAGTTTCTTTTATTTTTTTTGAAATTGCGCTTACAGTTTCAGCTAAAGTCCTATTCGTCTGAAGCTCTTCTTTCATTTTTTCGTATGCATAAAGTATAGTTGTATGCTTTCTACCGCCAAAAGCATTTCCTATTGTCGGATAGCTGGACTTTGTCAGGTCTCTGGCAAGATAAATTGCAATCTGGCGAGCATGGGAAAACTCCTTTGACCTTGATTGACCTTTAATATCTGCTGCTTCCATCGAAAAATGACTTGCTGTTGTTTCAATTATTTTTTCAATAGTTAAATTCTTTCCTGTGCCTGAAAAATCAATTATTTTCCTGACAGATTCAATAGTCATAGGACAGTCATTTATACTTACGTATGCTATTACCCTGTTCAATGCCCCTTCTAGCTCACGAATATTATTTTGATAAGCGGTTGCAATAATTTCCAGAATATCGTCAGGAACTCCAAGATTATCTCTTTCAACCTTGTTTTTGAGAATGGCAATTCTTGTTTCTAGGTCAGGAGGCTGGATATCAGCCAGAAGACCCCATTCAAAACGGCTTCTTAGCCTTTCAGTAAGAGAGGAAATATTTTTTGGCGACCTGTCGCTTGTGAGGACAATTTGTTTACCTGATTGATGAAGTGCGTTAAAAGTATGGAAAATTTCTTCCTGAGTACTTTCTTTCCCTTCAATAAACTGAATATCATCAAGCAATAAAACGTCCATTTGCCTGTATTTTGTTCTAAAAGGAGGCATTTTATCGGTTCTTATAGAAGTTATCAGCTCATTTGTAAATGACTCGGTACTCATATACTTAATTTTCAAATCAGGATGGTTAACTAAAATATGATGCCCTATTGCCTGCATGAGATGAGTTTTCCCGAGCCCGACTCCTCCGTATATAAACAGGGGATTATGAGATTGACCGGGAGATTTGGCAACTGCATAAGCCGCAGCATGCGCAAATTTGTCATGAGAACCCACTACAAAAGTATCAAAAGTATATTTAAGGTTTAAATTGTTTGAAATGCTTTTTAAATGGTCAATTTGCGACTCAGAAAGAGGTATATTTTTATTTGGTTTTGTTTCTCTCGTTTTTTTCCCCTTATTTAAAAGCTCGACTTCAGGAAGATCTATCTTTGTCTGATGAAAATTTTCAAATTTTTCAACTTTTATTTTAAGTTTAATATTTTTTCCGGTAATTTCTTTGATTAATTGATTTATTATTTCAAGATGATTTTTATAAACACGTTCTTTGCCTATATTACTGTTTGCAGAGATTGTCAGGTTGTTTTCATCAATGGAATCAAACTTCAGAGGCTTAATCCATGATTCATAGGCCGGAGTGCTAAGCACTTCAGCCAATTTTTCCAGAATTATTTCCCAAGTTTTTATTCCTTCAGTCATTTATTTATTATATCTGAAAAATATTTGGTTCTTTTAAAAAACTAAGAAAGCCATGGTAAAGGAAAAATCATTATTGTCATTGCGAAAGGACTCCACTTTTTCTGACTAAATGTCAGGA
>DYOT01000280.1 GCA_020720345.1 Candidatus Caenarcanum sp. | reverse complement strand
ATTAAAGCAGGAACTAAAATAATACAAATTATTAGTTTCGAGACATTAAGAATTCACGCAGCATTGATAAATGCTTCAAATGAATTAAAACGTGAATTATTGATTTGGGACAGAGTAGTTGGAATACAGCGATGGGATAAGGAGAATAAGAAATTCAAAGAACCGGAAGGAAATGAAAACCCTGCGACTATTTTGGATTTTTTTAACGAAGAAGATACAAAAAATGTAATTTTTCTTTTACAAGATTTTTACCCCGACTTAACCGAAGATAAACCCAAAATTATCAGAACATTAAGAAATATTGCACTTTCAAACAATAATAATAAAACATTAATTCTTAGTCAGCCACATCATCAATTGCCGAAAGAATTAGAAAAAGAAATTCAAATTATAGAACTTTCTTATCCAACTTTTACCGATATTAAAGCAATTTATGGCAAAGTTTGCAATGAGTTTAAAATTACCCAAAAAGAACCGGATGACGAATTGATTAATGCCGCTCTCGGTCTAACAATTATGGAAGCAGAACGTGCTTTTGCAAGAGCGTATATTGAAGATGGTGAATTAACCGCTTCACAAATTCCTATTGTTATTAAAGAAAAAGAAAGTATAATCAAAAAAAGTGGTTTTTTGGAATATTATCACCCAAAAGAAACCTTACAAGACATTGGTGGTTTGGCTAATTTAAAAGATTGGTTACAAAAACGCGGACGTGGTTTCGACAAATCGGCAAAAGAATTTGGATTAGAAACACCCAAAGGAATTTTACTTTTGGGTATTCCCGGAACAGGTAAAAGTTTGACTGCAAAAGCAATCGGTAGCGAGTGGCAGTTTCCTTTATTACGTTTAGATATGGGCAAAATTTTTGGCGGAATTGTCGGTGAAAGTGAGCAAAATATTCGCGGAGCATTGAATATTGCAGAAGCCATTGCACCTTCTATTTTATGGATTGACGAAATTGAAAAAGGAATGTCGGGAATTTCTTCATCAGGTAGCACCGATGGCGGGACTACTGCAAGAGTTCTCGGAACTTTTTTAACTTGGATGCAGGAAAAAACAAAACCTGTTTTTGTTGTAGCAACTGCAAATAATATTTCTCAGTTACCGCCCGAATTGTTAAGAAAAGGTCGTGTTGATGAAATCTTTTTTGTCGATTTACCAACCGAAAAAGAGCGTGAAGATATTATTAAAATTCATATAAAACGAAAAAATCGCAAAATAGAAAAATTTGATATAAAAGAACTTGCCAAAGTTAGCAAAGGTTTTTCCGGTGCAGAATTGGAAGAAGCAGTAAAAGAAGCAATGTTTCAGGCTTATGATAAAGCAGAAGATGTTGCAACCGAAGATATAAAACAAGCAATTGAAAAAACATTTCCTCTTGCCAAAACAATGAGCGAAGTAATTGACAATATGCGTAAATGGGCAAAAAGTAGAGCAGTTATGGCATCAGCAGAAGAAGCAGAAAAATTAGAAATTAAGGAAGAAGAAAAAACACCAAAACTAAAACAAGAACAATATAATAATCCTTTTATAAAT
>DYOT01000052.1 GCA_020720345.1 Candidatus Caenarcanum sp. | reverse complement strand
AAAGTGGCTTTAACAAGAAAAACTCAATTTTTTTTGGATTGTCCCCCTTCTTTTTGATATTTAATCAAAAAAATGGGTTCCCTACTTCATTCGCAATGACATTCACAGCTTTTAGCTTTCTTTCCTCTGCCCTGTTACAGTTATTAACCTATGCTTGAAAGAGCGCTGCCTTGCTGCTGCATTTTGCTAATATACTGATCCATCTGTGCAAACTGCTGTGTAATAGAGTTTTTGTATTGAGTAATACGTTCTTCGCCACGCTTAATTGATTTATCAGTATCGGCAATACTTTGGTTTATCGATTCTTTTTTAGCGGCAAAAAAGCCTTTCGTGGGTTCAAGAACAGATTCAAGCTTCTCCTCCATTTTTTGCAGAATGCCTTTTATTCCTGTCTGTGAATCCCCTATAAGAAGTGCCCGAACTTCAGAAGGATTTTTCTCCATAGCCTCAACGAATTTACTCTTATCTATACTTATAGTGGTTGAGGTATCTTTTGCGCTTTTTCCGATAGCTCCACTTGTAATGCCAATATTTGCAAGGTTTTGATAAGTTGAAAGTCCGGTAACTTTGTCTGCAATCATCAAGCGCATACTATTTCTTATGTTTACTAGCGTATATTCGTTGTGAAGATCCTTACCTATTGCTGTGTTGGAATCAATAGAACTTATTACTGTATTAAATTTATTTATAAAATCATTAACCGCATTATATAGCTGGTCAGAATCCTGTTCAACATTAATATCTATTGATGTTCCTGCAGGGGTATTGGAGGAAGATAAATTTTTAAGATTAATAGTGACACCGGCAATACCGCTAATATCAGAAGTTATACTGTTTGAATTTACTTCCAGAGGAGTGGGTGCAGGAATATCTGTGGACTTACTGTTTATATACACCTTTGCATTATTTCCAAGAGTCTGGGAGACCATGGAGTTTCCTGCTCCGTCTATTAAGCCTGCTTGTGTCAAAAAATTGCTTGTTCCGTTTTCAATATTTATATATGTTTTTCCGGGAGTTTTTGAGGTTAAAACAAGTTTATTTGTAGCTGCATCATAACTTGCATTTACTCCTGATTTATCATCGCTGTTTATTCTGGCTATAATACCGCCAAAAGTCATGTTTGCATCTATAGTAAATTCTGTTTGACCTATTTTAAAAGTCCCCGCTGTTATGGGTGCGGATACATTAAGATTTGCTTCGTTACCTACTATTTTCCCGCCTAAATTTATTTTGTTTATTTGGGTTAAACTTGAAAAGCTTGATGTACCATCTCCATTATTAACAGCAGTAGCGGTTGAAAGCTTCATCATATTGAAAAAATTTGATGTATCTGCGTTTGAGCCTAAAGTTAAGTTGCTTATAGTCGTATTATCATATGTAATATTAAATTTGTTATCAGTAACAGAAGCTACTACATTGCCCGAAGCAAATTTGGTATTTATTTTTGTAGCAATACTGTTTAAAGTGTCAGCGTCTTCTATTTCTATTTCGTTTTTAACTCCGTTGACATAAATATTAAAAACGCCTGTTTTTCCCAGGTGGTTGGAAAGATCTGTAAATTTTTCTGAGCCGTCAATAAATTGTGAAATATTGGCAATGCTTTTTGATATTGTTGAGGTTGCAAGATTTCTAACTTCTAAAGTCATATTTTGAATTAAAGCGGAATTTCCGGCAGTTACTGTTGCTATAGCAGCATCAGAAGTAGTTGCCTTTTTAGATTTAAAAAGGTCAAATGCTGCTGAAAGATTTCCATCAGTTAATTTCTCTGTGGAAGTTCTCAAAGATGAAAACTGCGCATTGAGTGAATTTAAGGTTGTTATACTCTGGCTGTAAGTACTTTTTTTTGTATACAATGCATCAACAGGTATTCTTTCAACCTTTATCATTGCATCTATCCAGCTTTGGACGGGAAGACCTGAGCCCACTCCGCTAAAAGTTATACCAGTTGTACTCATAATTGGAACACTCCCTGTTCTTTATATATATAATAAATCCTAAAAATTTATTCTGAATCCTGTAAAAATATTATTCCATTTTATTGACTTTTTTAAACATGTTTTTTAAACGGAAATTTCATTATTTAATTTAATTATAATTCCTGACAGAATAAAATCGCAGATTTCTCTGACAGCGCCTTTACCTCCGTCTTTTGAAGAAATAAAATGGCAAATGTTTTTTATTTCTTTTGCTGCGTCATTAGGGCAAAAAGCAAGACTTACCCTTTCAAGAATGCAAACATCCGGCATGTCATCACCGACATATGCAACTTGAGATAAATTAATATTATGTTTTTCCATTAAATCTTCAAGAGCTGCAAGTTTGTTTTTAGCTCCCTGATAAACATGTGTTATATTAAGATCTTTTGCTCTTCTATCAACTACAGAAGACTGTCGTGCAGTTATTATAGCAGTTAAGAAGCCTTTATGGGCTAACATAAATGTACCATGCCCATCTTTTGCGTTGAAAATTTTTAATTCTTCGCCGCTTTCACTATAAATTATTTCGCCGTTTGTCATAACTCCATCAACATCAAAAGCCACAAGCTTTATATTTGATAGCCTTTCTTCGAGATTATCTATTTGCTGATTTTGTATCATATTTATCTTTCAAGCTCCTTGTAAAAATTTTATTTTAACCGGTCAAAACTGCCCAGACTGTCGAAAATTGTATCAAACACAGAAATAAAATAATTAATTTCTTCTTGTTGGATGTTATAAGGAGGCGAAAGTATTATTTTACTGTCATTTAGAGTATCCAATAAAACTCCTTTGTTAAAAGCTTGCTTGGCAAATTTATAAGCTGAAACATCAACAACCATGGTAAATAGCATGCCGGACGAGTAAAAATCTACAAAGCTGATATGTGTTTCCAATAATTCTGCAAGTTTTTTTGTTATATAATCCGTGTTTGAATCAATGAGTTCTGCTGATTTGCCGTTTTGGAAATCTTCTATAAATTTGCTTGCGGCGGTGTAAGCAGGGGAATAAACCCCTAATTCGGACTCGTTTACGATTATGTCAGAAACTTTATCAGATAAAACTAAACAGCTTAAAGGAAGCCCTTGGGCAAAACCTTTGGAAACAATAATAATATCCGGTTTTATTTCTTTATTATAGTTAAATAAACCTTTATTTAATCTTAACGGCGAAAAGTCTGTACAGTCAAAAACAAGCAGGGCATTGTTTTTATCGCATAATTTTCTGACTTCTGTCAAATATTCGTCATCGGCAAATGTAATTTCGTTACTAATATGTGTAAGTTGAATTACTACAGCGCCGACTTCTCTGGAAAGCAATGTTTTAAGCAGGGAATCTTTGTTTAGTGGTATTAATTCAGCTGTAGCGTCTTTAATCTGGTATGAATCTTTGTTTGAAGGATTTACAGATAAAAGGATTTTGGATCTGTTAGTTTTGTTGAGATAAACCCCCAGTAATTCCGAAGTTAACTGATAAATTTCGTCCAGATCTGACGAAAAATAAACTTTTTCAAGTCCTGTTAAAGATTTTAAGGTCTCGGTCAGTTTAATTTTGTTATTGGAATTAAACAGTTGAGTATCAAGAAAGTGGTTTTCGTTTTCGGCAAAAATATTAGAGTAGCCGAGAGGATTATTTTCCCTGTTTGAAGTTAAATCTATGTATTTTTTTTCTTTGATATCGTACAGGCATGAATTTTCAGCTCTTTTTATTACAAGAGGCAGCGGGAAATAAGGAAACTTTTTTTCCTCTTCTATATTGTCTAATATTTTGTCATCGAATTTGTATTCAAACATAGGCTTATTATAGCATGTGAATTTTTGTACTAAAGAATTGTTTTTTAGAGTTAGGGGCTAGAGTAAGAAAAAATACCCACCTTGTCATTTTCAAAATATACAAAACTTATGATAAAGTAATTACATATTAAAAGGAGATAAAAATAATGAAAACTTTATGGCAAAAATACGCGCAGGTTCTTGTTGATTACTCTACTGAAGTTAAAGAAAACGATCTCGTTATTATAAGTGCGGAAGCGCAGGCTCAGCCGCTTGTTCTGGCTGTCTACGAAGAAGTCCTCAAAAGAGGCGCAAATCCTATTGTGAGAATTAGGCTGGACGGACAGCCGGAAACATATTTCAAATTCGCAAGCGACAAGCAGCTTGAGTTTATAGACCCGTTTACAAAAAACGAATACGAAACAGTAGATAAATTTATTTCTATAGGCGCTCCTTACAATGTCAAAAACATGGCGAAAGTTCCTCCTGCAAAGTTGGCTAAAGCCTCCGCCGCAAGAAGACCGCTAAGCGAAACAATGCTTAGGCGCGCGGCAGAAAAATCACTTAGCTGGGTAATATGTGATTTTCCTAGCAATGCGCTTGCTCAGGAAGCTAAAATGTCAATTTATGATTATGAAGAATTTCTTATAAACGCCTGTTATTTACATTTTGATGACCCTGTCGCAAAGTGGAAAGAAATCGGTGCGACACAAGAAAGATTGGTAAACGGCTTAAACGGCACAAAAACTCTTAAGATAATTGGCGAAAAAACAGATTTAACTCTTTCAGTAGACGGCAGAAAATGGATTAACTGTTGCGGAAGCAATAATTTCCCCGATGGCGAAGTTTTTACTTCTCCCGTTGAAGACAGCGCAGAGGGCGAAATATTCTTTGATTTTCCTGCTCTTTATCGTGGTAATGAAGCGCATAATATTCATATTAAGTTTGAAAAAGGCAAAGTTGTCCATGCAACTGCCGAAAAAGGCGAAGATTTCTTCTTAAATATGATTAATCAGGATGAAGGCGCAAGATTTTTAGGCGAAATGGCTTTCGGAACAAACGATATGATTCAGGACGTAACAGGAAACATCCTTTTTGACGAAAAAATCGGCGGCTCAATACATTTGGCGTTGGGCTCATCTTATCCTGAAACAGGCGGAAAAAATGTTTCCGGTCTTCACTGGGATATTATTAAAAACATGAAAAACGGTTCAGAAGTCTACGCCGACGATAAATTGGTCTACAAAGACGGAAAGTTTATGATTTAAACAAGCTGAAAATCGCCGTATTTTTCAATATGTTTTGCCAATCCGCCATCGTTGAGTATTTTTATCATAACATCAGGAAGCGGCGTCATTATGATTTCAGTTTCTTGCGTTATATTTTTTATAATGCCCAGTGAAAGGTCAAGTTCTAGCTCATCCCCCTGATTAATCCTGTCTGTATCGCAGGTTATAGCAAGAAGTCCGATATTAATTGCGTTTCTGAAAAAAATACGGGCAAAAGATTTTGCTAAAACAGCATTAACCCCTGCAATTTTAAGAACCTGCGGCGCGTGTTCTCTTGAAGAGCCCAAACCAAAGTTATTTCCAGCGACTACGAAATCCCCGACGTTCATTTTTGAAGCAAATTCAGGGTCTGCATCCTCAAGAACGTGTTTTGCTAACTCCGGCAAGTTTGTCCTCAGGTGAAACAGCCTGCCGGGAGCAATATGGTCTGTGCTTATATAATCGCCGAATTTCCATGCTTTTCCTTGCTTTATCATGTTTTTCTCCTGATTTGGATAATTTAAATTTTTAATAAATATTTTAAATATATTTTTCAAAAGGATAAGTTCTTTGGTCGGCAATAGAGCAGATAACTTTTCTGGGATCAGTTATATAACCTTCTAAAGCGCTTGCTGCCGCTGTGGCAGGAGAGCTTAAATAAATTTCTCCGTTTGTGTTCCCCATTCTTCCCTGAAAATTCCTGTTCTGAGTTGCAATACAGACTTCGCCATCGCCGAGAATTCCGGCATGAACCCCGACGCATGGACCGCAGCCCGGAGTCATTATCGAAGCTCCTGCTTTTACTAAAATCTCTACTATCCCTTCCACCGTAGCCTGAAGGAATACATCTCTTGAAGCAGGGATAACAAGTAATCTTACATCAGAATGAACCTTTTTATCTTTCAAAATATCTGCTGCTATTCTTAAATCTTCGATTCGTCCGTTTGTACAGCTTCCTATAAAAACCTGATCGACTTTTATGTTCCCGAGCTGTGCTGCCAATTTTGTATTATCAACAGTATGTGGGCAGGAAACAGTTGGTTCAAGCCTAGTTACATCTATTTCAATTACTCTTTCATAAACAGCATCATCATCTGGATAGATTTCTCTAAACTTATCACCCCGTCCTCTTGAAAAAAGGTATTCTTTTGTAATTTCATCGGAAGCAATAAGTCCGGCTTTTGCGCCTGCTTCAACAGCCATATTTGAGAGTGTGAATCTGTCCGACATAGCCATATTGCTTATAGTTTCACCGGTAAATTCAAGCGCTTTATAAGTTGCTCCGTCTGCCCCGATAAGTCCGATAAGGTGCAGTATTAAATCTTTCGGGTAAACACCATCATTAAAAGTTCCAGTAACTTGTATTTTGTATGTATCAGGAACCCTTAGCCATGTTTTTCCTAGAGCTATCGCGATTCCAACGTCAGTAGACCCCATTCCGGTTGCAAATGCTCCCAGTGCTCCTGACGTGCAGGTATGAGAATCAGCTCCAATAAGGATTTCACCAGGATTTACATAGTCTTCAACAAGTCTTTGATGGCAAACACCTTCTCCAACATCAGAAAGAATTGCGCCTGTTTTTTTTGAAAACTCTCTCAAGATTTTATGTGCGTTGGAAAGCTCTTTTCTGGGGCTGGGTGCTGCATGGTCTATGAATAATATCGTTCTTTCCGGGTTAATGCATTTTTCCAGTCCGATTTTTTGAATTTCCTGAATTGTTAAAGGACCGGTGCCATCCTGAACAGCAGTTACATCAACGTTGGCTACTACAAAATCTCCGGCTTTAACTTCTCTTCCTGAATGTTCACTAATTATTTTTTCCGAAATAGTTTTTCCCATTTACTATATCCTTTTATTTTTTCAGCAAGTTTTCTGTTTTTGCAAGTGCTCTTTCCATACGCTTTTTAAGTTCGCCTGTGGGAGCATAATAAGGTGTAACTGTCATAATTTTAGTGGCAATGTCAGGATATTCATAGATAAATTGAAGTTCACTATTCATAAGCGGTTTCTGGGTATGAACGTTTGCATATCTTGCAAGTTCAAGTATGTTTCTGGCTTCATCTTCGTCATGAAATTCCAGTTCAAGCTTTTCATAAACGTTTCTGAATCCTTTAATACCGCCATATTCCCCGACAGTAATCATTCTTCCTGTTTCTACGATTTCGGGTTCCCCTCTTCCTAATTCTTCAAAATCGTATAATTCATAATTTCGTCTGTCTTTTAAGGCACCGTCAGCATGAATTCCTGATTCATGCGCAAAGGCATTATCCCCAACCGCCGGCTGATTGATTGGAAGAGGTACGCCAAAGGCATAAGAAGTATATTTTGCAAGCTGCCATGCTTTGCTCATATTAATATTTGGGTCAAGCTGGTATTTGTCTTTAAAACCGCTTGCTTTTGAGATAGAAAGGATACAGGAAACAAGGTCTGCATTTCCGGCTCTTTCTCCCATTCCGTTTATAGCTGTATTAATGTATGCATCCACTCCGGCATCGATAGCCGCCTTTGCGCCCATAACAGAATTCGCAACTGCCATTCCTAGATCGTTATGAAAGTGCATTTCAACAGCCATACCGGTTTCGCAGGCAAGTTTATATATTCTGTCATAAGAAGTTTGAGGATCATCATATCCTAATGTATCGCAATATCTAATTCTTTGAGCGCCGGCTTCCTTTGCTGCTTTTACGAATTCAATCAGAAAATTTTCTTCTGTTCTTGATGCGTCTTCGGCATTAATTCCGATTATCTGTGCTCCACAAGTTTTTGCAGCATCAATTGCCGCTACCGCCTGTCTAATTACGTCATCTCTATCTTTTTTTCCTCCAAATTTGCCTGAAATCATTTGCTCAGAAGTTGAAGCAGAAAGATTTACGTTTTTAAGACGCGGAACATTCTGGAATGACTGAAAAACATCACTTGCGAGCGCTCTCATCCATCCGCTTAGTTTTGTTTTCTGTATAGCGCCTCTGTCTACAAGTTCCAAATTTGCGTTTAAATAATTAATTTCGTGTTTTGTGTTTGGAAAGCCATATTCTGACTGAGTTATACCCATTTGATCAAGATATAAATTAATCATGGTTTTCTGGAGTTTTGCAAGCCCTAACCTTGAAGTCTGAACACCATCTCTGTTTGTAACATCTACAATGTATATTTTATTCTTACTTTCAGCCATAATTCCTCCTCTTATAAAGAATTGTTTGAGTTGTAAACAATTAAAATTTATAATAGCATCTTTTTTAAAAAGATAAAAATGTTTGTTAAGTAATAATATGCTGTAATTTTATTTAAGGACTGCGGTTAAAGCTGAAACGGCTTGCTTGGCAAGGCGGTGCAGGCTTTAACAAGACAGCTTCTAAG
>DYOT01000051.1:5714-8390 GCA_020720345.1 Candidatus Caenarcanum sp. | reverse complement strand
TACCATATTAACAATAGCTATTCGATATCAATAAAGTTTTAATTTTACTTTTCTGCCAGGGCTTCTTCGATTTCATCGAGGACAAGCTTTGCTGCGGAAACCCTGTCGCTTGCGGCAGTAATTGGTCTTCCAACAACAAGATAATCAACACCCATTTTTATTGAGTCAGCAGGAGTAACAACTCTTATCTGGTCGTTAACCACAGACCATGTAGGTCTTATTGCAGGGCATAATATAATAAAATCGTCGCCGCATTCTTTTCTGATTTTAGGAACATCTGTAGCACTGGCAATAATTCCGTCTAAACCGGAATCTTTGCCGAGTTTTGCAAGTTTTCCGACATATTCATCAATATTTTTTGTTATCAGAAGTTCTTCAGTAAGAGTTCTCTGACCGAAACTTGTTAAAATGGTTACGCCCAGAATTGTTGGCTTAGGGAGCCCAAGGCTTTTAGCGGTTTCTTTAGAAAGTTTCACAGTGGTGGAAATCATTTTTGAGCCGCCGGAAGTGTGTATATTAAAAAAAGTAACCCCATGTTTTATGAGATTTGCACTGGCTTTAGCTACAGTATTGGGAATATCGTGGAATTTACCGTCAAAAAAGATTTCTCTTCCTTCTCCCTGAATCATTTTTATAATATCGGGACCAACACTTGTAAATAACTGAAGTCCTACTTTAAAAACACCTACATAATCCTTTAATTCATAAACCAGGTCTTTTGCTTCATCCAGTGTATTTACATCCAGAGCAAGCACCAGTCTATCTCTTGCGCTTTTATTTTGTGAATTCATTCCCTGTCCTCGTATCCGCTAATTCATATGTGAAAAGTTATTTAGTAAATATACGTTCTCTGAAAAGGAAGCTAATATATCTTTTTGCGAATCAATTCCAGAAACAAATTATAATTGGTTTATTTTATCACCAGTATATTAAATTAACAATAAAATAAGTGCAATTCTTTTTCGGAAATCCATCCAAGTTCCCTTAATGTTCTAATTGTTGCAAGGAAACGCGCTTTTGGGTCGGCATCAAGAATTTTTACAATAAGAGCCTGTTCATTTTCAGTATTTACTGTTATGCAAAGCCCTTCTGCTCCAACTTTGGAAATAAGCCTGCCGGAAGTTGCTTTGATAATTTCTGTATCAAGCCTGCCGTTGCCTCCGATTAAAACAGGATTTTCCTGAAAAGCTTTTTTTAAAATAGCATATTCACTGTCGAAAAAGAGATTTAAATATCCAACACCCATTTTAATATAGGGTAGAGCGTGCACAGGGGCAGAACAGCCATCACGTTCCAACTCTATTTCATCTTCGCTAAAGTTGCAGAATTTAGCTATAGTTTTTTTAATTTTTTTCTGTAGGGGATGGTCAAAGTCAAGATAATTGGCAAGTTCCCAGTTATTCATGACACAAACTGCTAACATTCCGGCATGTTTACCCGAGCAATTATTGTGAAGCTGGGAAAAAGCAGAAAAATCAGCATCTTTATAAGTACAGGAAATAATAGAATCTCTGGTCTGTTTGTCAATTGGCTCATGCACACCGCATTTAAGGTTTGCTTCGCCCAGTCCAATTTTATGCAGAATAGATTGAACATGTAAAACATGTTCACCTGTGCCGGTATGAGAAGCGCAACAAACGGCAAGTTCCTGCGAATTAAGATTAAATTTATTGTAAGCTCCTGATTTCAGGATTAAAGAAGCCTGAAGAGGTTTTGCGGCAGACCTGAACCAGAATTTTCCGTTTTCATCATCGCCTTTTTTAAAGAAAATATTTTCATTTTTGTCAACAGCAATAATAAAGCCAAAATGCTGTTTTTCAGTAATTTGACCTCTTTTAATTTCAACTAAAAGTTCAGGTTTCATGTTTTACCACCTACCCCCAACGCCCTCCTTAAATGAAAGGAAAACTAATTTTTGATTGTCGGGTTGAAATACTTATGGCAGTCTTCTTTTAAAAGAAGAATACCCTCTGTTTCATTTTTTGTTAAAAATCCAAGACTAACAAGAATTTCTGCTAATCCGGGACGATCTCCAAGCGAGTCTTCTATGCCTTTTTGGGTTCTCAACGCATTATCAATTTCTTCAATAGAAATTTTGCCAATTTTGACAAAGAATTCACCAAGCCTTATTTCCCCGCTCATGTACAGAGCTGTGCCTTTTACAACCGAAGAAGAAGGAGTTGTTATAAGGTCAGCGTTAATTGCTTCAAGAAAGTATTTTGAACATTCATGCAGGTTCCATTTATTGTTGATAGCCGTTTCCATTATGCTGAAATTTTGAAACGCGCATTCAAGAAATGCATAAATATTATCATCATACTTGTTTGTTTTGTGTTCAAGTTCTTTTTTTCCGGTATAAGTTAATTTAGGGATGTACAGCTGTAATAAATCACGTTTAGAAATAGTGTTTATGCAGCTTTTATAAGTGGAATTTTCAAGCTCTTCTTTTAATTCCATATAAATAACCTGTTTTATCCAAACCGGAAGACTTAATATATCTTTAATTAAAGCTTTAAAAGTGCTTTGGACTGAAGCTGTCATTTCCTTCTCCATAATTATATATAATTTCTATTTTGCTTATTATGCAAGTACCAGTCTTGGTTGAGTATAGTATAGCAGATTATAAAAAGATTTTGTTATGCAAAAATGACAAAACTAATGCAAGCGTAAGGCTAG
>DYOT01000051.1:3389-5614 GCA_020720345.1 Candidatus Caenarcanum sp. | reverse complement strand
TTTTGGTTTTACCGCACACCCGCTTCGCACGAAGCCTTAAATTAAGGTTATTATTTAAGGTTAAATTTTAACAAAACGGCTTCTTAATAAAATTCTAATTAATTTCAGGTATTTTATTAATAAAAGGGTTGACAAATATAAAGAGTTGAGAAATACTAAGAGCATGATAATAAAGTGTTACTAATACACTTTAATCAAAACAGGAGGACAATCAAAATGAAGACTATATATTTTACAGAAAATAAAGGCTCAAACAAAGTGATTAACTACGGACAATACCAGAGGCAAGGACCGGGCAAAAGAAATACTCTGCTGAATCTTCAGAGAGTAACACCTCCCGACAAAGATGAATTTACATTATCAGAAAAAAATCAAAGGCAGGCAGATAAACTCACACAACTAACTTTAAACTCATACACAAGGCAAAAAGAGAACGGCAAACCAAACAAAAGCAGTATAGGACTGAATTACCTGATATAAAAAATGCGGAAGAAGAGATCATAAAGCAGATAAATATTAGCAGTGATAGAATTCACTGCTTTTTTATTGAATATATTTTGCTTTAAACTAATTCCAAATAAATTTTAGCGGGTTATAATAATTTAGAAATAATAGTAAACCTACAGTCGGAAAGAGGAAAACATATGCAAGGCTCACAAAGATTAGACAAAATACCTCCATATATTTTTGCTGAAATAGACAAGAAAATCGACGAAGCAAAAGCCAAAGGATACGATATTATTAGCCTTGGAATCGGCGATCCTGACACGCCGACGTTCCCTCATATAGTAAAAACAATGCATGAATCTATTGATGATGCTTCAACACACAATTATCCGCCGTATCAGGGAACAAAAGATTTCAGAAAAGCTTGTGCAGACTGGATGAAAAAAAGATATAATGCTGATTTTGATGCAGAAACAGAAATTCTTGCACTTATAGGTTCAAAAGAAGGCATTGCGCATGTGTTTTTAGCGTTTGTAGATGAAGGAGATTACACGCTGGTTCCTGATCCTGCATATCCTGTATACCGGAATGCAACTTTTCTGGCTGGAGGAATTCCTTATTATATGCCAATTGGTCCGGAAAACAACTATCTCCCAGACTTGGATAAAATTCCTGAAGAAATCGCAAAAAAAGCAAAATTAATTTTCCTGAATTACCCGAACAATCCAACAGGAGCTGTTGCAAATCTTGAGTATTTCAAAAAAGTCCTTGAATTTGCTAAAAAATATGATATCTTAATCTGTCATGATCAGGCATACTGCGAAATGACTTATAACGGCTATGTAGCCCCGAGTTTCTTTGAAATCGAAGGAGCAAAGGATTATTGCCTGGAATTCTTCTCGCACAGCAAAACATATAATATGACAGGGTGGAGGATTGGTTGGGTTGCCGGCGGCGCCAAAGCAATGAAAGCACTTTCAGTAATAAAAAATAATATAGACAGTGGCATTTTCAAAGCTATACAAAAAGCAGGAATTGTCGCCCTCGAAACCCCGCAGTCAGAAATTGACAGGCTTAACGACATATATAAAAAGCGCAGTGATATTATGATACAAGGATTAAGAGAGCTTGGCTGGACAGTCGAAGATTCAAAAGCCACTTTCTATTTATGGCTCCCTGTTCCTGAAGGAATGACTTCAGTAGAATTTGTTGAAATCATGCTTGAAAAGGCACATATTGTAGTACCTCCCGGAACCGGATACGGCCCTAAAGGCGAAGGTTTTTTCAGGATAGCGCTTACTGTAGATGAAAGTAAGATAAAAGAAGCTGTTGAAAGAATGAAAAAAGCCGGAATCAGTTATAATATGAAAAGAGAAGCGGTTTAAACCGCTTCTTTACTTAATATTTGTCAGGATAAATTTATAATGCCTAAACAACTTTTTATAATAGCAGGAGCGAACGGAAGCGGTAAAAGCACACTTGCAAGTGAACTTCTAGTCGAAAAAAAGCTTGAATTTGTCAATGCCGATGAAATTGCAAGGGCAATTAACCCTGATGATATGCAGGCAGTCAGAATTCAGGCAGGGAAAGAAGTTTTTAAAAAAATTGATGAAATGCTTTTGCAGGAAAAATCTTTTGCAATTGAAACAACTCTTTCAGGAAATTTTCTTGTAAAGACTATAAATAAGGCTAAAACACAGGGATACAATACAGCTTTAATTTATACTTTCCTGAAAAATCCCGAAACCTGCATTGAGAGGATAAAAATTAGAGTTAAA
>DYOT01000051.1:0-3289 GCA_020720345.1 Candidatus Caenarcanum sp. | reverse complement strand
TTTAAATATCGTGTCATCATTGATGAATGGACTGTTTTTTATAATGGTTTAAGCGGTTATATAAACGTAATGAAAGGCGATAATGAAAACGTTGAAATATTTAATGAAGAGCTTTATAATTTGTTCATGGAGAACATAAACAATGAAGAATGAAACTTATAAACTTTTCGCAGATATAGAAAGAATTGGCAACAGAGCTATAAAAAAAGCTCAGGAAGAAAATTGGCGCAAAGGTTTGCCTAATGTCTATGAAATTGGAAATAAAATTGTTTATGCTCTGCCTGACGGCACTTTTACAACTGAATATAAGTTTTAGTTTTAACAATATCTTGTATAATAAGAAAAGAAGCGGTATAAACCGCTTCTTTCGATTAGTCAGGCTGTTATTCATCAAAACAAATCTGCCTCGAATAACACAAAAATAATTTTGTGCCTGACCTCTGCCTCTCTATATAGCTGTCATATAAGGTGTTACAGTAGTAACTATCGTTGTTGTCGCCTTGTTGGAACGCACCCGCATTTTCATATTTCTTATATAAGTATTGTCTTTCAGGAGTCCTGCCATTTCAGAAGCGTCAAACCAGTAAGTGCCGGCAGCGCTGAAAGTTTTCTCGACAATTTTTGTTGTTAAGTAATCAAAAAAACCGACTTCTATCTGTATATTTATTGTTTCACCGCTCTGATAATTGGCAGAAGTTACAATTTTAAGCTGGTTAGGCATAAATGTTGTAAATCCGTCAGGTTTTGTGATGTATGTGTATGCGCCAAAAGTATTGTTTATGCCGACAGGCGGAAGATAATCTGCAGCCATAATCCTTGCGCGGAAATCGTTTTTCACAAGGTCATTAAGCCCTTTTACACTGCCAATATTATTGTTATGGCTGATAAAATTATTAACATCGTTGCTTAAATAAATATTTTTTGTTGTGGAATCGCCTGCAAAACTATTGCCGACAAAGACAAAAGAACCGCCGGTTGTAGTTTCAGATAAATCAATTGCGTAAGTTTGGGATGTGTTTGTATGAATATGACAGCCAATCATTGCGAGTAAACTTAAAGTAGGAGCAGTGCCGGAAAAAGTAGAAAATATTTTTTCCGTTCCTTTTTCAAACCATGTGCCGAAACAGGTTATTTCGGTTGTATTGTATTTTATATCATAGGCATTAGTGGAAAAAATGCCGCCGTTTATATTGATTTTGGAATTTGTATAGGCGGCAAGACCTGTGGAGCAGTTATCAATCATGCAGTTATTCAAATGCTGCAACTGTGTTTTAAAAGCCATGCCTGTTGTGCAGTAAGAAACCTGACATTTTTCATAATAAGCGTCGTTTGAATAATATTGAGGAGTATCACTGTCATACCCCTGAATACCAGTTCCAGAGCAGCCTGATATTCGGACATTTCTTAAAATCTGGTTATAAGTACTTCTGTCTTTTGCAAGATTAATGCCGTTTACACCGGAAACACTGCGACCGTCAAGTTTAATATTTTCAATTCTTGCGTTGTTATAGGAAGCATTAATCATAAGCCCGTTAACAAGCCCATGCCAGCGAAGTACAGAGGAGTAGGAATCAGCGCCAAGTATTCGCTGCCCTGTAGTTTTAAATACAAGGGTATTTGAAATTTTCACATTTTTATTTGCAGGAATAAAGGGCGTTTTCCCTTCATCAAGAATACTCTGTATAATTACTGTATCATCTGTAATATCATCGCATTTTGCCCCTGCTTCTTCAATGTTGACCAGATTTTCTCCGCCGCTGACTTCAAAATTGTTAAAATCTGTTTCAAGTGTGCCCAATCTTGTTTCATGTTCGTTTTGATTTTGTCTGAGTGCTTCAAAATTGTCGTTAATTTCGCCGGCAAGAGCTTTTGTCCCCGGAATAAATTGTGTTAAGCCATTAATAAATGTCATAAATTCCCCTTCCTTGAAAAGCTGTAAGTAATGTATATTGGAGATAATGACACATAATAACATATAAAACCGTATCCGTTCGGCTAAAAATCACATCCAATCGTCCAAAGTTTTTTATTTGAATTAAAAAAGCAATATTATAAAATTCACATCTACCCTGAATTAGAAAATAAATGTAAAATAAATAAACAGGCATTATTTATTTAAGTGCTTAACTGGAGAAACAAATGAGTTACGATATAAATCTTTCTAATAATATTAACAATATTGATGCCCCAAAGTTTGAAATCCATTCTTTTTTAAGTTTTTCTGTAAAACAGGGGGTCTCAGACATTCATTTGAGAGAAGGAGCTATCCCTGTAGTAAGAAAGGATGGCATTATTCTTAAAACAAAATATGCTCCTCTTACAGAACAGGATGTAGACGATATTATAAAGATAATTGTGCCTCAAAAACTGTTAGAGAGAATAAAAACAACTCATGATGTTGATTTCTCAGTCGAATTGCCGGGTATAGCCAGATTCAGGATTAATTTGCTTCATGAACTGAATAAAATCGGATTTGTATTAAGGGTGGTTCCTACGGAAATCCCATCGCTGGAAGAATTATATCTGCCTCCTACACTTAAGGAATTTACAGCTTACAATAACGGGCTTGTGTTAATAACAGGACCAACAGGATGCGGCAAATCAACAACTCTTGCCGGAATATTAAATTATATAAATCAAACCAGCCAGAGACACGTTATTACTCTTGAAGACCCCGTAGAATTCGTGCATCAAAACCAGAAAAGTATTTTTACCCAGAGACAGCTGGGTGATGACATTGATAGTTTCCCCAATGGTCTAAAATATGCTTTAAGGCAGGATCCTGACGTCATACTTATCGGGGAAATGCGTGATATAGATACAATTTTTAGTGCGTTAAAAGCCGCAGAAACAGGGCATCTTGTCTTTTCCACTCTTCACACCACAGATGCGGTTCAGACAATTAACAGGATTATTAATGCTTTTCAGCCTCATGAGAGAGATTCTGTCAGGATGCAGATAGCGTCGGTTTTGAGAGGAACTGTTTCCCAAAAACTTATTCGCAGAAGAGACAATAAGGGGCGTGTTCCGTCAACAGAAGTTCTTGTTGTTACGCCGGCGGCAAAAGATTATATAGAGCGAAATGAAATAGACAGGCTTTATGATTTAATCAATAAAGGAAGCTTTAATAATATGATGAGCATGAATATGTCTTTATTAAAGCTTGTAAGAGCGGGTTTAATAACGGAAGAAGTGTCTGTAGAACAGTCTAATAATCCGAATGAAATGCAGCAGATGTTAAAAGGCGGATTCCACGGTTCACAGAACACCAATAATGAAATATAATTAA
>DYOT01000050.1 GCA_020720345.1 Candidatus Caenarcanum sp. | reverse complement strand
CTCGCAATGACAATTCGCATCTTTTAGCTTTTTTCCTCAGCCTTGAATATGGTTTTGCTATACTTCGGCAAGATGCTGAAAAAGAACGGTGCTGAGATATCTCTCTCCGAAATCAGGAAGAATTACCACAATAAGCTTGCCGGCATTTTCTTCTCTTTTGGCAACCTGAATAGCTGCCCACATTACCGCCCCGCATGAAATCCCCGACAACAGCCCTTCTTTTTCTGCAAGCCTTCTCGCAGTTTCAAGAGCATCTTCGTCGCTGACCTGTATAATTTCATCAATAATTTTTGTGTTGAAAACATTTGGCACAAATCCAGCCCCTATTCCCTGAATTTTATGAGGGGAATGGCATCCGCCGGACAACACAGGACTATTTTTTGGCTCTACAGCTATTGCCTTAAATTCAGGTTTTCTGGCTTTTATTATTTCTGCAACCCCTGTAATAGTTCCGCCTGTCCCCACTCCGGCAACTAAAATATCTACCTGTCCGTCAGTATCACTCCAGATTTCCTCTGCGGTAGTTTTTCTATGAACATCGGGGTTGGCTTGATTGGAAAATTGTTGGGGAATATAAGAATCGGGTATGGCTTGCGCAAGTTCCTGAGCTTTTTCTATTGCCCCTGCCATTCCAAGAGCACCGGGAGTAAGCACAACTTCAGCGCCATAGGCTCTAAGAAGCATTCTTCTTTCTATACTCATTGTTTCCGGCATAGTAAGAATTAATTTATAACCTCTTACCGCACTCACAAAAGCAAGACCTATTCCTGTATTACCGCTTGTGGGTTCAATAAGAGTGGTTTTTCCGGGAATTATTTTACCGTCTTTTTCAGCCTGAAATATCATATTTAGCCCGACTCTGTCTTTAACAGAACATGCCGGATTAAAAGATTCAAGCTTTGCGGCTATTTTAGCTTTACAGCTTTCAGAAAGCCTGTTTATGTACACTAAAGGGGTATTTCCTATTAATTCCGTAACGTCATTAGCAATTTTCATTTAAATAATAACTCCTCTTATATTGGGTGACAGCCATCACCTTTTTTAAGTCCCCGTCAATAGCTTAGGTTATATATAACTTTTATGAATAACCAAACTGTTTAAGAGAGGAAGGATTTTTTCTCCAGTTCTTTTTAACTTTTACATAAAGCTCAAGAAAGACCTTATTTTCTATCATTTCTTCTATGTCTTTTCTTGCATCAGTGCCAATATCTTTTAACATGCTGCCTTTTTCACCTATGATTATGCCTTTTTGAGAGTCATGTTCAACATAAATAGTTGCCGCAATATTTGTTATATTTTCTTTTTCGTCAAAGTTTTCAATAACAACCGCAATACTGTGAGGGACTTCCTCTTTGGTCTTTCGGATAACCTTTTCCCTTACCATTTCTGCGACTATTGATTTTTGGTTCTGGTCGGTTAATTCGTCTTCAGAATAATACTGCGGACCTTTTGGGAGTTTTCTGTATATATTTTTTATTAAATCATCTACATTTCGACCGGTTTTTGCTGAAATTTTTAAAACAGGAACGGATTTTTCACCAAATAGAGTACAGTAACTGTCAACTATTTTATCTCTTTGCTCCATATCCCTGATTTGGTCAACTTTATTGACTACTATAATAATTGGAATTTCTGACTGAAGAAGATTTTCAACAATCCATCTATCGCCAAGCCCTGCTGCTTCTGTCCCGTCTACAAGAAATAAAATCACATCAGCATCAGGCACTGCCATTTTTGCCTCATCAAGAAGAAATTCCCCGAGCTTATGAATGGGCTTATGGATTCCGGGGGTATCGATAAAAATTATCTGCCCCTTCTCAGAAGTATGAATTCCTTTTATTCTATGTCTGGTTGTTTGAGGTTTTGAGCTGGTAATAGCAATTTTTTGACCTAAAATTTTATTTAATAATGTTGATTTTCCAACATTAGGTCTGCCTATTATTGCTACGAAACCTGATTTATAAGACATTTAAGCTCCTTAATCTCGTTATTAACAATTTCTTCAGAAATTTTCAAACTCTCCCTGTGATGAAGCGCTTTTTCCAGATGAAATAAAGCCTCTTCATTATTGTTAATTTTTTTGTAAATTTTTGCCATATGATAATGAAGTTCAGGATTTTCAGGATTATTTATTAAAGCCATTTCAATATAATTAATAGCTTTTTGCGGCTCATCTCTTGTTATGGCAATATCTGAAAGTATTTTAACAACTTCTATATCTTTAGGGTTAATTTCTGCCGTCTTTTCAAAATAGCCCTTAGCCCTGTCAACATTGCATTGCTCAAACAAAATGCAGCCTATATTATAATAAGCCCAACTGTATTCAGGATTAAGTTCGATAACTTTATGATATTGTTCAAGTGCTTTTTCAATTTCGCCAATTTTTTTATATTCAAAAGCAAGATTAAATCTGGCATAAACATCATCAGGATTTAATCTTACGGCGCGTTCAAAGTGTTTTCTGGCTAAATCAAACTGATTTTTCTTAACATAAAGACATCCCAGATTAAAATGAGTATTGGCATCCTTATCGTCAAGCTCCAGCATTTTTTTATATTCTTCTATAGCCCTGTTGTTTTCGCCTTTTTTATCCAGCATAAAAGCAACACTGTACCTGAAATCCGGATCTTCAGGGCATAAATTTGCCGCTTTTTCGTAGTATCTCAAAGCATCATCAATTTTCTTTTGCTTTTCATAAATAATGCCGATATTAAAGCAAAATTCGGCATTATTTGAATAAACCCTAAAAAGCTGCAAGTACTGCTCAAGGGCTTCATCAAGCAAACCTTCATCCAATAAAGCTTCTGCATAACAAGTCCTGAGTTTCATATCAGAAGGCGTTTCTCTGATTTTAACTTCTATTTCTTTTAAAGTTGATTTTTTTATATCGTCCATGCTTAATATAATAAACCAAAAATGGTTAGAAGGACTTCACCTTCTAACCATTTTTATCAAAACAAAGCTTAAGGCATTAAAACTGTGTCTATAGTGTAAATTTTGCCGTTTTTAGTACAAATATCGCCTTGAAGCACTTCAGCGCAGCAATTTATAATTAATTTGCCGCCTTTTGGCTCAATAGTAATGCATTGTCCTTCGGAAGTCCTGACTTTTTTAAGACAGGTAAGCTCAGAACATGGCACTGCTTCAGTTATAATGTGATATCTTAAAAGTTTTTCTAGTTTGCATTTGTTTTCAGGGCATAAAAGACTTTCTACAGTGCCTTTAGGAAGCTTACAAAATGCTTCGTCTGTTGGTGCAAATACTGTATAAGGACCTTTGCCTCTTAAAATTGATGACATGTCTGCTTTTTGAAGAAGCATGGAAAATGTTTTGAAACATGGCTGAGAATTAAGGGCATCAGAAATAGCATGATCGCTTGATGCAGGGTTTTGACATGGACATGGCACATTAGCCGGACATGGGCAAGGCGCAGTTACAGGACAAGGTTTGTTTGTCTCACATGGACAAGGGACAGCTACAGGACAAGGTTTGTTCACAGGACAGGGCTGACTGCTTACAATCTGGCTAACCATAAAGACCAATGTGGCGGTTACAGTAGTTAAAGTTAAATAAAATAGCTTTTTCATGCCGTATTTCTCCTTTTAAGAATTTAAAAGCATATAACGGCATAAATTATCGTTTATTGGCATAAATAATTTTATTGCCCAAAAGGGCAGTTTTTTATTTTGTAAATTTTATGACCTTGAGTTTTTTCTCTCAAACGCCCTGTAATCTTTCGGCTGAAAAGAAATCTAATTATCTGGATAGCTTTTTCTTGATTTCTGCACTAAAGAACTGAAAAGTTCTAGTTGAACAGGCTTCGACTTAACTTTCAACTCGGGTTTGACGTATGGATTTGTAAATCCGATAGCATCAATTATAAGTTTAAAATTTTTGGAATCAGGTTTTCCTTTTCTGATTGTATATATTAATAATTCATTTGGCTCTTTAGAGATGGGAGATTTTAATCTTCGTTCTGTATCTTTTACGAAATTTCTGGCTGCGCTATATAAATTTCGTGCTGCAACTTTATAATCTTTATTCTCTCTTCTGGCACAGCCGATTTTTGCACCAAGCAAATTTAATAAATCCAGCTCACCATTTGTAAACAGGCATTGGAAAAATTTATCAATAACCGGTCTTACAGCTGGAATTCCTGAAGCAACTTTTGTGGCAGGCACTACAAAATCAGGAACATTTTCCTTGAATATTTCTATAAAAGTATTGGCTTTTGGATGTTTGACATCTTGTTTTTGCAATATTCGAGTCAATGTTCTTATTGCTTTGCCAAATGTATCTTTTGTCTCTTTTAATATTTTTTCTCCCTCAGGAGTATGCCAGTTTTTATTATCAAAAATAATCTGCTCGCCATCAACAAAAACTCTTACAGGTATAACCGCTCCAAAGCCTAATTTCGGGCTTGTGTAAACTTGATTATAACTGTTAATTTTCATCAGGTTTTTCCTTTAGCAAATTAATTATTCTATCTTATTTAAGACAAAACATAAAAAAAAGTGCTATATGGCAGTTAAAATTTTTGTATATTTTTGTAACTTATTTAACCCGTTACTTACTGGATAATAATCATCTGCTCTTGAGGAGCGGTTGTGGTTTGCACTGCCGGAGTTTGTACAGGAACGGTAGTTGTAGCAGTGGTAACCGGAGCAGGAGTATAATAAGTTGGAGTAGTTGTAACAGGTTGGGCAGGCGAATAATAAACCGGCACAGCTGTAGTTGTATTGGCTTGATTCAATTTATTCAGCATCTGGGTTCCAACAGTGTAAACGGTCTGTTTTATTAATTCTTTCATTAAATCGTTAGTCATGGCATCACAAATCCTGTTATCAGAGACTCCACAGCTCTGCTCTGAAAATTCATAAGAATTTGTGTTATTTCCAAGCGCAAAACATGCGCTTCCCGACATAAGAGCTGCAAACCCAAATCCTAAAATTAAAATTCCGGCTTTCCTTTTCATTCAATTTCCTCCTCTAACACTTAAAATGTTTTATTTTTATAGTAAATACACGTTTCAATCCGGATTCCTGTTTTCGGCACGAAGCAGGCATTTTAAAAAATTATATTTGTTTGTTTTTATAATGTCAAGATGTATACAAAGTATGGGCGTATTGCAAAGGGCGGCTTTTAGCCGCCCTTTGCAAATGTGGAGGAAGATTAATGAATTAATTCACAACAACAGGGATTACTGTTGAGCTGCTAGATTCACCGGCACAGTTATAGGAATTAATTTGATAATAATATGTTCCTGCAGCTGTAACGGGATGGACTATCATCGTTGCGGTTTTATTTGCTGTTCCAACTTTGGTAAAAGATCCGCCCTGCGAGGAGGCAAAGTAGATATTAAATCCGCTCACATTAGATGAATTATTTTTCCATGTTAAAACAACAACCGTTTTGTTAGTTGTGTCTGTTGTACCAACCCCTGTCAGGTTTGTTGGGGTCAAAGGAATATATTCTTTAACCTCAGCATTTGCTATGTTAGAGGCTTGAGTTGTACCATCAGCAAATTTAGCGACAACTTTATAGTAATATGTTCCAAACGCAGGGTTTACACCTATACTATACATGTTGTTTGTACTGCCTGTAGCTGAAACAGCATTTATGCTACTTACCAGTTTGAAGTTATTTACATCAAGTAAAGACTGATATATATCATATCCGGTTTCACTTGTCGCATTATCTGTCCAGTTAAGTATTGCATTATACATTCCTGTTGTCGGAATTACACCTACCTGTACCGATAAATTGCTCGGCGACACAGATGGCGCAGGTGGCGGTACTGCTACATTTTTCACATAAACAGGCATATTGGTTAAATTAACTGACTGGCTGTAGATAGTAACCGCATGAGCTGCACCTGTTGTCCAGGCTGCTGCGGTTTTTACTCCTGAAGAGTTTGTATATTCGTAAATGTAATCAGTAGAAGCCGAAGGCAATCTGCCTGAAAAATTCATTCCTGCCAGAGTCTGGTTTAAAGTTTTAATTGCTGTGTATGCTGGCTTTAAACTGGAATCAGCTCTTATTATTCCGAAATTGGCTTCAGGGTCAGCTGCGTTTGTTCCGTCATTTTTGAAATCATAAATCATTGAAATAGGGATTTTTTTATAATCATGATACAAAAGTTGACGAGTAAGGTATTGCGCCTGAGTGGTTTCATTCTTAACGCTTGACCATGGTACGCTAAAACCGAATTCTCCGCCTATTATTGGAAGATTTGGGTTATTAGGATTGTATTTGGCTATCATAGTTCTAACTGTGTCAACCAGATAATCAATTGAACCTGTTTCAGGAGCAGCATCTTTATAAGGATGCAAACTTACCGCATCTACAAGCCCGAATAATCCTTGCTGTCCACATGTATCAAGGAAAGAAAATGTGTTTGCCACAAAAGCTACTGCGGGGGCAACAACTATTGCATTAGGGTCAGCCGCTTTAATAGCAGGAACTGCTGCTTTTACAAGAGCCATATACTGGGAAGCATTATTTGCAGGAGTCCAGAACTGATCAAGATTAGGCTCATTCCAGAGTTCCCAGATAATTCCTTTTCCTTTGTAATGTGCGGCGGCAGCATTTGCGAAGTTGGTATAGCCTTGAATCTGTGCAGAAGTGGATATACCTGCAAGTTCATTACCTGCTCCGTAATTAGCGTTATTATAATCAAGAATAAAATATGGTGTGATACCTCTGGAAGTTAAATTATTTACTAATTGATCATAATTTGTCCAGTCATACTGACCTTTTACTCTTTCAACAGCACCCCATTTCATATCTGTACGTGCTATTGTAAACCCTGCGTCTTTAACCATATCAAGGTCTTGTGCAGAAGCTGAAATAGATATACATGTTCCGTGTCCTTTCGGAATCGGGACTAGTGCTGCTTGTGTAACTTGAACGTTAGCATTTACAACGGTTGAAGGCTGTGATGCCCCTACTGCGTTTATTGATAATATTCTATAGTAATAAGTTCCAGACGCTGGAGCAGTACCAAGATTTACACTGAAACCAATGTTATCCTGCGCAGGAGTTGCGATGGTCTGAAAAGTGTTGGTAGAACCTATAGACTGCTGGATTTGGAATCCTGTTTCATTGTTTGAATTATCAACCCATGTCAGGTTTACAAAATAATTTCCTGATGTTGCTCCTTTTGTTATATTTGTTACCTGAAGGTTTGAAGCCGCTACAGGCACTGTTGGAGTAGGTGTTGCAGAACCATTTTTTACATAAATCGGACTGTTGGTTAAATTAACTGACTGTCCATAAATACTAATCGTATGAGCAGCCCCGGTTGTCCAGGCAGCCGCTGTTTGTGCTCCTGTAGAAGGATTATTGTATTCAAAAATATAATCCGTGGAAGCAGAAGGCAATCTTTTGGAAAAATTCATTCCTCCAACATTCTGAATAAGAGTTTTAATATCGTTATATGCGGGTTTTATACTCCTGTCATTTCTGATTATACCGAAATTGGCTTCAGAATCGGCAGGATTTGTTCCGTCATTTTTAAAATCATAAATCATTGAAATAGGAATATTTTTATAATCATGGTACAAAAGCTGGCGGGTAAGATATTGAGACTGTTTTGTTTCATTTTGTACACTTGACCACGTTACGCTGAATCCGAATTCTCCGCCTATTATCGGAAGATTAGGATTGCCGGGATTGCGTCTTGCTATTATGGTTCTGAGTTGATTATACAAGTTATCAACAGCGCCTGTTTCAGGAGCCGCATCTTTATAAGGATGAACGCTCACTGCATCAACAAGTCCGAATAATCCCTGTGCTCCGCATTCATCCAAGAATTGTAGTGTGTTTGCTATATAGGCTACTGCCGGAGCAACAATTATTGCGTTAGGGTCGGCAGCTTTCATTGCGGGAACTGCTGATTTTACAAGATTCATGTACTGGGTGGAATTTGGAACAGGTCTCCAGAAAACATCTAAATTAGGCTCGTTCCATATTTCCCAGATAATACCTTTTCCTTTATAACGGGCGGCCGCGGCTTTTGCAAAATTGGTATACCCGTTAATCTGATCCTGGGTAGTGATACCTGCAAGCTCCTGTGAAGCTCCGTAAGCAAAATTGTTGTAATCAAGAATAAGATATGGTCTAATTCCTCTGGAAGTTAATCTGTTTACCAGATTATCAGCACTTGTCCAGTCATACTGACCTCTTGTCCGTTCAACAATGCCCCATTTCAAGTCTGTACGTGCGATCGTAAAGCCCGCACTTTTTACCATATCCAACTCCTGATCAGGTATGCCGAATTGAATACAGACACCTATTCCTTTTGGTATTGGAACGGCTGCAAAGCTCTCTCCGGCACCAACGCATGCCCAGAAAAAAGCCAGAAAAATAAATAATAGTAACCTGTTTTTCAAGATGATCCTCCTCTTTTTTAAAACTGTCTGAAAAACTCTCTAATTTTTTAGAATTA
>DYOT01000049.1 GCA_020720345.1 Candidatus Caenarcanum sp. | reverse complement strand
GCTTTGCTCAGGATGACATAGCGAAATTACTGAATCAATGCACTAGCTAATAACCAACTGGAAACTTTTATCCTATAATGGATAGATGCTGAATCAAGTTCAGCATGACAATTCCCGCATTGAAGCAAGCAACAGCCATTTTATTTCCTGTTCCCTGAAATAACCTTTGTTCAACATGACAATTCTCTAATTTATGAGCAAACCTATGGTAAAAGAAAATAAATGAACATAACTTTTGAATATGACGTAATAGTAGTTGGAGGCGGACATGCCGGATGTGAAGCAGCAATTGCAGCTTCTAAACTTGGAGCGAAAACTCTTTTAACAAGTCTAAATATGGAAAACATTGCGACAATGCCATGTAATCCTGCTATAGGAGGTCCTGCAAAGTCTAATCTTGTGCGGGAAATCGACGCTCTTGGCGGAATTATGGGTATTGCCGCCGATGCGACATATTTACAAATGAAAATGCTTAATTTAAGTAAAGGCCCTGCAGTTAGAGCCTTAAGAGCGCAGTCTGACAAAAAAGAATATATTAAATTTGTCAGAGAGCTTCTGGAAAATCAGGGAAATTTGCAAATTAAACAATGCACAGTAACTAATTTAATGGTTGAAAATGATAAAATTTGCGGCGTAATAGATGAATTAGGCTTAAAATACAAAGCAAAAACGGTAATACTTACAACAGGAACTTCGCTTAACGGAAAAATATTTATAGGATTGCAGTCTTTTCCTGCCGGAAGGCTTGGAGAAATGCCAGCTGTCGGTTTATCTGACGCGCTTATTAAATTAGGATTTACTGTAAAAAAATTAAAAACGGGAACTCCTGCCAGAGTTGACTCGAGAACTATTGATTATTCAAAGTTAATTATCCAGCCCGGCGATGAACAGCTTAATTTCTTTTCGTATGAGCCTAACAGACCGGTAAGAGAACAAATACCATGTTATTTAACCAGAACAACAAAGCAAACCCATGATATTATACTTGCAAATCTCGATAAATCACCAATGTACAGAGGGCTTATTGAAGGCAAAGGTCCCAGATATTGTCCTTCTATCGAGGATAAAGTTGTAAGATTTGCTCATAACCCGTCTCATCATATTTTCATAGAGCCGGAAGGCAAAAACACTTACGAAACTTATGTTCAGGGATTTTCAACAAGTTTGCCGGCAGATGTTCAATTACAAATGCTCAGGTCATTGCCGGGTCTTGAAAATGTTTTTGTGCTAAAACCAGCTTATGCGGTTGAGTATGATTATATTCCAGCCGTTCAACTTACGCATTCGCTTATGACAAAAAGAATTGAAGGCTTATTCTGTGCGGGACAAATTAACGGAACAAGCGGTTATGAAGAAGCTGCCGCACAAGGACTTGTTGCAGGAATTAACGCTGTAAGACATTGCGAAAATAAGCCTTTGATAATACTTTCCCGCAGCAGTTCTTATACAGGAACTCTTATTGATGATTTAGTCACAAAAGAAATGGATGAACCCTACAGGATGCTTACTTCCCGCTCTGAATACAGGCTTATATTAAGACAAGACAACGCAGATACAAGACTTACACCTCTGGGATATGAAATTGGACTTATAAATCAAGACAGATGGCAGCGTTTTCAGGAAAAACAAAAATTTATCTCAAAAGAGACAGAAAGGCTTGAAAAGACAAGAATTAAACCCAATGAAGACGTTAACAAAATTCTTGCTGGTTATGACGAGGAAATAAAATTAAGTTACTCGCTTGCTGATTTAATCAGGCGTCCTAAAATAAATTATGAAATAATAAAAGAAATTGATGCGTACGCTCAGGATTTATATTTGCCAAGAGATATTTATGAGCAGGTGGAAGTTGAACTTAAATATGCCGGCTACATAGAAAGACAAAATTCCCAGCTTGAACAGGCGGATAAACTGGAAAAAATTAAAATTCCTGATGATATTAACTATCAAGATATTATCCAGCTTTCAAAAGAAGCAATTGATAAATTGTCAAAAGTGCGCCCTGTAACACTTGCACAAGCTTCAAGAATCGGCGGAGTAAATCCGGCTGATATTTCAATATTAATGGTGATACTTGAATCAAGACGCCGAAATAAACCTGAAGCCCTTGATAGATTATTATAAATTTAAATAAGTTATGTATAGTCCAAACATAATAAAACTGGTATAATTTTTTAAATGGCATGAGTTGGTTATAAAAAGAGAGTGAAGTATGAATTTAAAATTAAAAATCATATTCGGTATCGTGTTAATTGCTGTATTACCCGTAATTGCATATATAGCTGCCTTAAAAACAGGAATCAATTTTATTTTTATTTGGAGTGTTATCGCAATTATATTTTCTATATATGTATGGATTTACGCAGTAAAAAATTTGTTACATCCTGTTAACAGCATAATAAAACTTTTAAAAGGAATGGGTGAAGGCAATTTCAGCTATGATATAAATTGTAAATCGAACAGTAGCAACCTCGGCAGTCTTTATTGCCTTATAGGTAACGTATGTAAAGTCGTTCGTGAGCTAGTTGGTAATCTTGAGAATGGCGTTGAAAGATTATATAATTCCGGGACAGAACTTGATAACGTTACTAAATCCTCTGCAAGCATTGCCACTGAAGTTGCAAGAGCTGTTGAAATGCTTGCTTCAGGGTCGTCAGATCAGGTGGAAGATGTTGCAAATGTTACTGGAAATATTTCAAAAGCTACAAGTACATCGCATCAAATTAAAACTGAAATTACCAGCATCAATAAAATCGCAAATGAGTTTGTTAATATAGCTGTGGAAGGCAAAAAAGACATAGAAAGCACACTTGATAAAGTTAACACAATAAAAGAGAAAAGCATTGAAGTAACAAAGCAAATAACACAGCTTGGAAGTATGGGGAAAGATATCGGCGAAATCGTGGATATTATTACCGGTATTTCAAAACAAACAAATCTTCTTGCCCTAAATGCCGCTATCGAAGCTGCTAGGGCTGGTGAGCACGGTAAAGGTTTCGCTGTTGTTGCCGATGAAGTTAAAAAACTTGCCGATAAATCATCTTCTGCCGCTAGCGAAATTAAGGCTATGATTGCAAAAGTCCAGCTTGAATCAGAAAATGCAGTTGTAACTACAAATGTTAGTCTGGAAAAAGTTGAAGAAGGCGTTGAATCTTTTAATGCTCTAAAAGAAAATTTTGAAAAGATTTTTGAGCAGGCAAAAATTATAAATAATGAATCTAGTTCAATATCAAAATCAGTTAGCGAACTTATAAATTTAAATGACTTTATTTTAAATTCAATTACCAGTGTTTCATCTGTTACAGAAACAAATGCAGCTGCTGCAGAACAAATTTCCGCTTCAACACAGGAACATTCTGCTGGTACTCAGGTTTTAGAAAGGCAATCAGAAGATATTCTTAAATTGGCCAGAACTATCACAGTTAACGCTTCAATATTCAAAATCGACACTAAGCCGGAAATTTTCTTCTGGAGTAAAAAATTCTTCACAGGAGTTGAAGAAATTGATTATCAGCATTATAAAATTGTAAACTACGTAAATACTCTCTATCAAATGTTTTTAAACAAGGAAAATCCCGCCGTTATGGCAAAATATTTAGGTGAGCTAGGCGCATTCGCAATTAAGCATTTTGAAACTGAAGAAGTTTTATTTGAAAAATATAAGTATCCAAAAATTGATGATCACAAATATCAGCATAAAAAGCTTGTGGATACGTTCTTACAGTTTGTTGAAAAGTTAAACTCAAATAATGCCAAAATCGACGAGCCTTTTATAGAGTTTTTAAACAAGTGGCTAAGAGAACATATTTTACAGCAGGATATGCAATATGCGCCGTTTTTTAAAAGTAAAGGTTTATCTTAAAGCAAATTCCTAATATAATTGTCAAATAGGTAGATTCTGAATCAAGTTCAGAATGACAGTCTGGATGACAAAAGGAAAAGTGAGAAGTATTATGCTTGATATTAAATTAATCAGGGAAAATCCTGAAAAGATAAACGAATTATTAAAAAGAAGAAATTCTGAGCTTTCTGTTGATGAAGTGCTTGAAATTGACAGGCAAAGACGAGATATTCAAGGAAAAGCCGATAATTTAAGAGCGGAAAGAAAAAATATTTCCCTGCAAGTGGGACAGCTAAAAAAAGAAGGCAAGGACACAACTGAAATTCAGGATAATGTTCGCAAAATTGGTGAAGAGATAAAGGAGCTTGAAGAAAAAGAAACGGATTTAAATGAAAAACAAAAATCCCTTCTTTTAAATCTTCCTAATACTCCAGATGAAACTACTCCTGTCGGGCATGACGAATCCGCAAATGCTGTAGTGAAAACAGTCGGAGATATTCCGCAAAAATCTTTTCAGCCTAAATCTCACTGGGAAATAGGTCTTGAATTGGATTTACTGGACTTTGAGAGGGGCGTTAAAATTTCCGAGTCAAGGTTTACAATATATAAGGGCAAAGGCGCAAAGCTTGAAAGAGCAATAATAAACTTTTTTCTGGATACTCATACTCTTGACCACGGTTATACAGAGATACTGCCGCCTTATTTAGTGAATTCTGCTTCTATGACAGGGACAGGACAACTTCCTAAGTTTAAACAAGATATGTACAAGTGCGAAGAAGAGGATTTATATCTGATTCCTACGGCAGAAGTGCCGGTTACTAATATTTATGCTAATGAAATTCTTAAAGAAGAAGACCTTCCTGTGTACATGGCGGCTTACACTCCATGTTTCAGAAGAGAAGCAGGTTCTGCAGGAAAAGATACAAGGGGATTAATCAGACAGCACCAGTTTAATAAAGTTGAGCTTGTTAAGTTATGCATGCCGGAATTTTCCGATGAAGAACATGAAAAACTAACATGCAATGCCGAAAGAATGCTTGAAATGCTTGGGCTTCCTTATAGGAGAATTGGGCTTTGTACGGGAGATATAGGATTTAGCGCACAAAAATGCTATGACCTTGAAGTATGGCTGCCTTCTTCAGAAAGCTACAGGGAAATTTCCAGTTGCAGCAATTTTGGAGATTATCAGGCAAGAAGAGCAGGCATAAGATACCGCTCAAAAATTTCCGGCAAACCAGAATTTGTTCATACCATAAATGGTTCAGGACTCGCAGTCGGCAGAACTTTTGCCGCAATACTCGAAAACTTCCAGACTGAAGACGGTTCTATCCTCATTCCAAAAGTTTTACAAAAATATTTTGGCGCTGAAATTATCAGAAGTTGAAATTTTTTCTAACGTTATCAGCAATTATTTTTAGCTGACCAGGCATACTTTTTAGCGCATCTTTTATATTAAACGCAAGTTGCTTATGACCTGGATTAGATTTTGGAGCAACAACATTAAGATATTTTTCTATATTACTGGGTGGAACACTTTGTTCAGTTAATATTCTCGTAATTTCATGGCAGTTTGTACACCCAAAAGCTTGTCTGTTATTTGTGTTTAATCCTACGTTCATTTCTTTATCCCTTTCTAATGTTATTAAATTCTTTTACGGACACACCACTTTTTATTTTTCACTGCATAAACCTACTATGGTTGATTACATGTTTATTAAAATACCTAAAAATAAAAATTAATAGCAAATAGTTATAAAATTAATAAAAATTTACAAATCAACCAGTTTTTGATAAGTTTCCGGTCGTCTATCTCTGTAAAACTGCCATAATTTGCGGGTTTCTGTTATTAATTCGAGGTCGAGATCTGCAATAACTATTTCTTCATTGCTATAAGAGCCTTTTGAAAGAAACTGTCCTTTAGGATTAACAAAATAGCTTGTTCCAAAAAATGGACTGTCTTCTATTTCTTTGCCAACTCTGTTTATAGCTCCTACATAATACATATTTGCTACTGCATGTGCCGGCTGTTCAAGTTCCCATAAATATTTTGAAAGACTGTCCACTGTAGCTGAAGGATTAAAAACAATTTCTGCACCGTTTAAGCCCAATATCCTTGCTCCTTCAGGGAAATGCCTGTCATAGCAAGTATAAACCCCTACTTTGCAAAAAGCAGTATTGAAAACAGGATAACCTAAATTGCCCGGCTTGAAATAAAACTTTTCCCAGAAACCTTTAAGATGTGGGAGGTGATTTTTCCTGTAAATTCCCAATAATTCCCCGTCAGCATCGATAACGGCAGTTGTATTGTAATAAATCCCCCTGTTTAGCTCTTCGAAAATTGGCGCAACAATAACAACACCATGTTTTTTTGCTACATCCTGCATTGTTTTTATGGTCGAACCGGAAATAGGCTCAGCCCACTCAAACCATTTATTGTCCTGTTCTGCCGCAAAATAAGGCGAAAAAAACAGTTCTTGAAGTGCAAAAACTTGAACGCCCTGATTAACACCTTTTTCTATAAAATTTACTGCTTTATCTATGTTTTCCTGTTTACTAGGACAGGCTTGTGTCTGGATTAAGCCTGCTTTTACCACTGATCCCATAGTTGCGTATTCCTTTTAAGCTATTTTTCCTGCTCTTTTAGGTGATGGATTGCCTCATCAAGCTTCCTCAGAGTAAATCCAATTTCATAAGGGCAAGATCTTTGCTCATTAATTAATTCGTCTTCAACTTCAAGGATTAAGTCCCTTGCTTTTAGCAATTTTTCAACCTGTGAGTCCATTTATACCTGTCTTAAAATAGTGCATTATTATTTTAAATAATTATACATCGAAAACCCAGAATGTGTCTTATTAAAACCTTCAAAGCAGGCTTCTTACTTCATCACCTGAATCGAATGAAATTTGGCAAGAAAAGGAAGATGCTCTTCGTTTATTTTTTCACCGGGAACAAGCACAGGAATACCCGGAGGACAAATTGCGATGACTTCGGCAGAGACCCTGCCAACACTTTCTCCAGGAAACACTTTTTCTTTGTCGCTTATATATGCTTTCCTTGGTGTACAAACGATTTCAGGAATGTTTAACGGCATATACTTGATGTGTTCAAGATATGTAATATCAGAATAATTGCTTTCTGCAATTTTTTTAATGGCTTCACAAAAAGAATAAATTTCTTCGGAAGTGTTTCCTATATTGGAAAGCGCTAGTATGCCTTCATCAGTTGCGGCTTCTATAGTGATTTTATGTTCAATTTCAAGAATACTTTCAAGTCTTTTGCCGCTTAACCCTTCTATTTTTACGTAAATTTTGGTTAAGTCGATATTAAAGCTGTCTTCTTTTGTAAGACATTTGACTCTGGGTATGGAATTAAGTATTTTTCTGGCTTCTTCAGCATTTTTAACTGCTCTTTCAAGCCTTTCCTGTCCGTAGCCTGAAGTTAAATATGCCCTTGCTGCATCTAGGCTTGCTAGCAGGAGATATGAAGGGCTGGTTGAATGGAGCATGCTTAAATTTGCTTCAACTTCTTCAGGATTAATTCTGCTGTTTTTAGCTATATGAAGAATTG
The DNA here is from genome assembly GCA_020720345.1 of Candidatus Caenarcanum sp. Classification (GTDB taxonomy): domain Bacteria; phylum Cyanobacteriota; class Vampirovibrionia; order Gastranaerophilales; family UBA9971; genus DYOT01. Next base: position 1,169 of record DYOT01000049.1, on the reverse strand, counting down.
AGCTCTGCGAAAAACTCCCGCCGGTTTTGTGCAGAGAATGGACAACTGCATCAGCGCCACTTTCAAGAGCCGGTTTTGGAAATTTATCGCTGAATTTCCAAAGGCATCCATGCGCTTCATCAACAATTAAAATTACATTTCTTTTTTTGCAAACTGCTGATATAGAGTCAATATCGCTTACAATACCTTCGTAAGTAGGGTTATTAATCCATACAACACCTGCATCAGGGTTCTTGTCCAGAGTGGATTCAACATTTTCAGAGGTAATTGCGCCCCATATACCCCATTTTTTAAGTTTATCCGGTATTATCCATACAGGTTCTGCGCCTGTAAGAGTTAAACCGCTGATTATTGATCTATGGCAATTTCTGCCTATTATAATTTTTTTACTCTCTTTTGCCACAGTAAGAGCAAGAGCTAAATTGCCCACGGTTGAACCGTTTATAAGAAAAAATGCTTTTTGTGAGTTGAAAGCTTCTGCTGCAAGTTCCTGTGCTCTTAAAATAGGTCCTTCTGCAGGATGCAGTTTGCCCAACCCGTTAAATTCATCGGTTGTATCCAAATCTATAATATTTTGCCCGGTAAGCCCCTTAAATTTTGGCAAAATTCCGCCATTTTTACCATGCCCGGGTATGTGCAAAGCCACAGTGGGATTGTTTAACAAATTTTCTAAAGCATCCAAAATAGGAGTTTCAATGCTTTCTAAATCATTGCTGTTTGTTTTTTTATACGCGTGAATATCGCTAAGAAAATCTACGTCCTTATCTTTTAATAAAGCCGGAATTTGCGACGCTATGTATCCATGATTAACTTTGGATGAGAGTTTAGCCTCATCGAACCTCTTTTTTGCCAACTATTTGCTCCTTTTTTTCGCATAAAATACCTTTATCTTACGTGACCTGAGAGGATTTAATATTAAATCCTAGATTATATTTATACTGTATTAAATACTATATTGCAATATATTTTTTAAATTATTTTTAATAACAATTAAAACTTGTAAGTATATCTTATTCTGCATAATTTATATTTTAAGAAATATTAATTTATCAATTATTTCTTAAAATATCATTATAAAAATTAGTTTAAATTTGCTTAATTATTAAAATAATATTAACTTCGATTGCTAAATAGTGTGAACCCTTATCTATAGTGGAGTTGTCATTGCG
>DYOT01000048.1:6815-8586 GCA_020720345.1 Candidatus Caenarcanum sp. | reverse complement strand
TATACTGATTCAAAAAAGTAATCCTGAAAAAAATAAAATTAGGAATTGTGCCATAAAAGTAGTAAAATTGTATTGAAAATAAAATTACAAAAACTTAATTTATGTGAGGGATTTGATTATGTCAAAAGACAAAGGTAATAGAGAAGTTAAAAAACCAAAACAAAATAAAGCCAAAAAATCACCGAACTCAATTGTAACTGAAATAAACAGTAAACCTGCAGATAAAAAATAAAATAAAAGTTTAACAAATTAGCATAAAAAAACGGATAGCATGACCATCCGTCTTTTTTACTATTCTATAAAAATACTGGGATTTTAATAATTGCAGCTTTTATGCCTGTTTCCAGAAAGCATCCCTGATAATTCTGGTTTTTTCAGTTTCAACAGAAATATTAACATTATTTGGGGTAAAGACAAAAACGCCCTCTCCCACTTTTTGCTGATGACCGTCAATGGCATGCGTTGCACCGGAAACAAAATCCACAACTCTTTGAGACTGTTCAGCATCAAGAAGATGAAGATTGAGTATAAGTGATTTTCTGGATCTTAAATTATTTGCGACTTCCAATGCCTCATCAAAAGATCTTGGTTCTATAACCATTACCTCATAAGGGGAAGCAGCCGGATGTGAAAGAACTTTCAAATTGTTTTTCCTGTTATGTGCTGATTTAATAGGATTTTCCTGATGAGTCTGTTCTCCTTCCTCATCATTCATTGAATCATAAAGGTCTTCATAGAACCCTTCTTCGTTGTTACTTTCTTCGTCTTGAACAAAAAAGTCAACCAGATTTTTGAATTTGTTTGCGAGACCTGCCAATTTTAAATTCCTCCCTTTTATATTCCACTCTTAATGTAAATTTTTTGTTAACTAAATAATAATTGTCCTATTCTCACCATGGTAGCGCCTTCTTCAACCGCTATTCTGTAATCATTGCTCATACCCATCGAAAGTTCGTCAAGATGAACGCTGAATTGTCTTCTTAGCCTGTCCCTTAATTCCCTTAATCCTTTAAAAACAGTTCTTTGTTTTTCAGGATTGTCGGTAAAAGGAGCCATTGTCATTAACCCTACTATGCTGATCGAGTCAAGTGTCGAAATTTCAGAAAAACTTTCTTCTGCTTTCTCCGGTGAAAAACCGAATTTACTTTCCTCTCCTGCAATGTTTACCTGAATAAGTACTTTTTGAACCAGCTTTTGTGAGGAAGCACATTCAGATATGGCTTTTGCAAGTTTTGGAGAATCAACAGAGTGAATGAAATCATATTTGCCAACAACTTTATTAACTTTGTTTGTCTGCAAATGCCCTAGAAAATGCCATCTTGAATTATTTTCCACTTCTTCAGGTAATTCGGCTCTTTGCTTATCTGCATCCTGGATCCTGTTTTCTCCAAAATCCCTGATTCCTGCATTATAGGCTTCGATTACCCTGTCCGCTGTGACATACTTCACTACAGCAATTATTCGGGCGTCTGATGTATAAGCTTGAATATGTTTCAGATTGTCGCTGATATTCATTTTTATACATCTTCCCTGTCTTTCCTCCGATTTGAATTATTTTTTTGCTTTGCAACAATACAATAATTCAAATTTTACACAAGGTCTTAATTATTATATTAAAAGTTTATCAGTAAGACAAAAATTTGTTTACTATCCATTTAGATGATTTTTTTATTTGTTGACTAAATTCTCTAGAACGCATGTATGAGTTGAGTATTAAGTGTTAATAAAACATTAATTTTTTACCCGAGTTTCCTTAATATTTCTTAGCAAA
>DYOT01000048.1:0-6715 GCA_020720345.1 Candidatus Caenarcanum sp. | reverse complement strand
AAGATTAATAAGAAATAGAATTTTGTTGCAGTTTATCAAGAATTTTAGAAGCCCAACTCTGATCGCCAACTTTTTGCGCGGCAAGAAGAGATTTTTTATATAAATTTCCTGCTTTTTCTGTCATATTATTTCTAAACATTATATCTCCTGCCTGTTCATAGCTTTTTGCATAGCCTTCTGTGTTGCCTATCGCTGAATCTATTTTGATAGAATTACGATAATACTTTAGAGCCTTATCATCCTGCCCAATATCCCTGAATACTCCCGCTACGTTGCTTAATATACATGATTTCCCCGCATTATCTCGGGTTTCATTTGTGAGGGCAAATCCGACTTTGTAATGGTCAAGCGCTTGTTTATAATCATTCCCGCCAGAATAAATATTACCTACATCATTTAATGTCAGAGTTTGCCCTCTCAGGTTTTCTACCTGTCCATCAAGGGAAAGTGATTCGTAATAATGATTTAACGCGGCATCAGTTTTTCCAAAATCATCATAAATAGCGCCGATATTATAATGCGCTTCAGCTTGAACTTTCTGGTTTCCTGTCTGAGAAGCAAGATTCGCCGCATTATTATAACTGTCCAGAGCCTTAACAAAATCGCCGTTAATGTCATGGATATAAGCCTTGTCCATATAAAGTTTTGCCTGAATTTCGGGGTTGTTAACTTTTTGGGAAAAAGGAATAAGCTTTTCATATATGGAAAGCGCCTTGGTATAATTTCCAGAATCAGCAACTTTTGATGCTTTATTATATAATTCTTCAAGTTTTGCGTTTTCAGGACTATTATTTCTAATTGAATTGTCATGCTGAATCAAGTTCAGCATCTTTCCATCGTCTGACTGTATGCTTGTTGCTTGACCTTCACTGCCGGATGGACCCTGAAACGAGTTCAGTGTGACATTTTTTTCTTCGGAATGGCTTTGGATTATGGTTGCCGGAATTGGTTTATCTGTCTTATAGTCAATTTTTTGCAATAAAAGTGCGTCTATCCAGTTATTTACAACATTTGAAGGTTTATTGAGCGTTTCGGAAATATATGTGTCGAGGACAGCTGCTGCATTTTTAAGATTAGACCTGATAATTCTTTGCGAAGCATTTTCCTTTGAAGCCTGGATTTCAACCAGATTTAAATAGGTTTCAACTTCATCATTAACCTCTTTAGAGGCTCCTATCGCCTTCAAAGTATTTTTAAAATCAAAAATAACCTGACTGATATTAACGTCACTTTTGGAATAATCTATAGAGGCTTTATACCCTGAAGAAGACTGTTGATCCTGTAAACCACTATCGGTTTCAGGATTTTGTTTTTGTTCAGCATCAACAGGTAATTTTTTCCTTATCTGAATGTTATAAGGATAAAAATTTACGGGATAAATTCCATTCAAACCCAAGACAGTAACCTTCTTTCCCTATTTTCTCTCTGTGTGAAGCAGGAGCGTTAAAAGCTGAAACAGCCGGTTTTAGTTTTTCAAAGCTCATTCTCTGTAAGATTCCCCAATATAATTTATATATCGAGAAAAAACTAAAAATTTTACTGGGCTATTTGAATGATATTTTAATAATTATTTTAAAAAAATCTAAATAAATTATTTAAAAGATAAGTCCGGGTAATGAATTAAAAGCACTTCCATCTGTTTGAGTATTAGAGCTTGCAGACCCGCCGAACATCATCTGGATTAACATCATTAATATTTGCATCATATTGTTTGAACTTGTAGATTCAACTTTATCAGGCATTTCAAAATCTTCTTTAACCTCTGCAATTTTATTACTGTCATATATTGCCTGAAGTTCTGTTTTTACTGTGTCTGAATCTGCAGTTACAAGTGATTCTGCCTGTTTTGATTCACTTGCTGTAACTTTTCCGTCTCTAAGATATTGTGCTGCATCAGCATTATATGAATCGTCATTATTAGTTTTATTCATTCCGTCCTGATAAACCGTCCAGGCTGAATATTCTCCGGCGTCTATTTTGCCGTCACTGTTTAAATCGACAGTCTCTCCAAATTTTAATGAACTGGAATCTATACTGCTCGCAAATGGGCTGGAATTTTTAGCAGCTATGCCTTTGTTAAATTCAGCTACTGTAACTGAATCATCTTCATCTTTATCAAAGCCTATTAATGCCTCTGTAGAAAATGCCAGTGCATTATTTATATTAACAAGTTTTACTCCGGTGCTGCCTTCTGCTGCTCCGTCCATTGTTGAATATGTTATATTAGAATTTTTTGCTTTCCAGGCGCTCGATCCACTTAATATTGTTCCAAGTTCATTGCCTGCGTTTGCGGATTTTCCGATTGAAGTACTTTTGTCATACGAACCCTTTGATCCAGTAATATTTATTGGTGCAGGGTTGCAGTACTGGTTTAAAATTGATACCAAATCTAAAGACATGTTTAATCCTCCATTTATGTGTTATGTAAAATATGTTTTATTTAAATATGTAAAATATCTTACATATATAAAAACAATATATTCTTAAAAAGTGCTTATTTTTAGTCTTTTTGCTTTACAATCTGTTACATGTTGTCTAATCCCGATTTTTATAAAGCTTAAAGCCCTCATCTTCTTAAAGATAAGGGCTTTAGAGTCTTCTAATATTGTATATTTTTAAGCGGATAATCCAAGTAATGAAAGTAAACTGCTTGCGCTGAATTGATTGCTGTTTGAAGAGCTTGTAGACCCGCCGAACATCATCTGGATTAACATCATTAATATTTGCATCATATTGTTTGAACTTGTAGATTCAACTTTATCAGGCATTTCAAAATCTTCTTTAACCTCTGCAATTTTATTACTGTCATATATTGCCTGAAGTTCTGTTTTTACTGTGTCTGAATCTGCAGTTACAAGTGATTCTGCCTGTTTTGATTCACTTGCTGTAACTTTTCCGTCTCTAAGATATTGTGCTGCATCAGCATTATATGAATCGTCATTATTAGTTTTATTCATTCCGTCCTGATAAACCGTCCAGGCTGAATATTCTCCGGCGTCTATTTTGCCGTCACTGTTTAAATCGACAGTCTCTCCAAATTTTAATGAACTGGAATCTATACTGCTCGCAAATGGGCTGGAATTTTTAGCAGCTATGCCTTTGTTAAATTCAGCTACTGTAACTGAATCATCTTCATCTTTATCAAAGCCTATTAATGCCTCTGTAGAAAATGCCAGTGCATTATTTATATTAACAAGTTTTACTCCGGTGCTGCCTTCTGCTGCTCCGTCCATTGTTGAATATGTTATATTAGAATTTTTTGCTTTCCAGGCGCTCGATCCACTTAATATTGTTCCAAGTTCATTGCCTGCGTTTGCGGATTTTCCGATTGAAGTACTTTTGTCATACGAACCCTTTGATCCAGTAATATTTATTGGTGCAGGGTTGCAGTACTGGTTTAAAATTGATACCAAATCTAAAGACATGTTTAATCCTCCATTTATGTGTTATGTAAAATATGTTTTATTTAAATATGTAAAATATCTTACATATATAAAAACAATATATTCTTAAAAAGTGCTTATTTTTAGTCTTTTTGCTTTACAATCTGTTACATGTCATATTTGACACTCAGGGCTTAAAATGATTTTATGTAAGCATATTGAGAATAAATACAGGAATAAAAAATGACTGAATTTACAAAAACCAAAATAATAGCAACTATAGGACCAAACTCAAGAAATGAGGAAAAAATAAGAGAGCTTATTGAAGCCGGAGCAAGGATTTTCAGGATAAACTCCTCTCATGAAACAATGGAAATACATAAACAGGGTATAGAATTAATCAGGCAAATCTCCGGCGAGATGGGAGAATATATAGCAATAATTCTTGACCTTCAGGGTCCTAAAATCAGGATTGGAAATCTTACTGAACCTGTAAATCTTGAAAAAAACGGGGAAATTATTTTAAAGCCAGGATTAGAAAACAATGAAGCCGGAACTATTCCTGTGGATTATCCCGGAATTATAAAAGATGTAAAAATAGGGGATAAACTTCTCCTTGATGACGGAAAACTTGAGCTTGTCGTAAAAGAAGTACTTTCTGACAGAATAAAAACCATGGTTGTAAGGGGAGGACTGTTAAAAACACGAAAAGGTTTAAATATACCAAATTCCGGCTCGACAAGTGTTTCTGCCATTACCGGCAGGGACGTGGAATACATAAAATTTGCCGTTGAAAATGATATTGACTATCTCGCCCTTTCTTTTGTAAGAGATAAGGATGATATAATCACAGCAAAAAATTACTTGAGAGAATTTAACGGAAATATTCCTGTAATTGCCAAAATTGAAAAACCTCAGGCTGTGGAAAACCTGTCTTCCATTATTCATGTTTCAGATGGAGTGATGGTTGCACGAGGAGATCTGGGGATTGAAATTTTGCCGGAGCAGGTTCCGATTGTTCAGAAATTAATTATTAATGAGTGCAATTTGCATAGAAAACCTGTAATTACCGCTACACAAATGCTGGAATCCATGATTGAAGAACCCATTCCCACAAGAGCGGAGGCAAGTGATGTCGCAAATGCTATTATAGATGGAACTGACGCTGTAATGTTGTCCGGTGAAACTGCTGTCGGACAATATGCCGCAGAAGCTGTTGAAATAATGACAAAAATCTCCCAAAATGTTGAGGCAAGCAATTTCGGGCATTTTAACAAGATTCCCAAAATCAGCGATGATGTTTATGAACTTGATTCTCAGGCGATTGTTTCTGCCATTATCAAAATGCTTTCAGAAGTTGAAATTAATGCAATCGTTGCTCTTACAAGAACAGGATATACAGCAAAACTTCTGTCCAAATCAAAACCCACAGCACCAATAATTTCAATCTCTGATAACGAGAAAATTTGCAGGCAGTTGAATCTTTTTTGGGGAGTTTATCCTTACAAAATGCAGCTAAAACCACATTTCACAGAGGAACTGCTAAAAGAAATAGATGAATTATTAGTAAAAGACACCTTTCTTAATGCAGGCGATAAAATAATTATGACAGGCGGACTGCCGTATTTAACCGCAGGAAAAACAAATTTTCTCAGGGTACACCAGCTTGGCTCTTCAGGAATTATTTAACTGCTATTCCCACCGGTCTTGCCATAAGGTTCTTTATTTTATTTTCATGTAACAAAAAATCACAATTTTATTAAACTTTGAATTTTTATTGATTAATTATACTTTATGATTATATATACTAATAATAGATTAAGTATATATGGATTGTAGATTTAGTTAAAGGAGAGATTTTATGAATGTAGGCAAAACAGGTTTTCCTCCTCCGGGGATGAATCCTGATAACCATGCAAAGGTTTATGCTAAGCAGCATGGCATAACTTTAGATCAGGCAAAAGCTGAATTAAGGGCACAATTTGGCGACCCTAAACCGCCTTCCATTTTTGCTAATAAACCTTCTCAACCTCCACAGGATCGAAACGGCTTAGACATACAAGGATAATATATAGTGAATAAAACAAAACCGACTGCTGTAAGGCAGTCGGTTTTGTTTTATTAAAATCCAGCTTATTTCAAAATTGTGCTGTTTGTTAAATCAACTCTAATTGGCTTACCGAGCTTTATACAAACATTGTCGCCTTCCATAAGCTTAATTTTTCTTCCTTTTACAACAAAATTAACTGCTTTTTGATACCATTTATATTTTTTAATTTTCCAGTTAATGTCGCCGGGAAAATCAGCTTTTTGTTTTCTGATAGTGTTAATATTATGGGTCTCCAAAATCACTTTACCATTTCTGATAAAATATACGGCAGGTTTTATGTCAGATATTTCACCGTTAATATAAGAACCTTTTGCAATTAAAAGATAATTTTCTTTTGTTACAAGGTTATCTCCTGTTTGCGTAACAAAAACTTCGCCTTTTCCATTTTTATTCTGGCTGCTTACATCATTTAAAATAGTAACAGGAATTAAAGTTCCTGCAGGGATTGTCGCAATGGTTCCATCCAAAATTACCGGATCAATAATTGTTCCCTGAGATATAATAGGCTTCATTGCTTCAGCAAGCTTAGAGTTGGGTCTTTTAAGTGCTTGCTTTCTCATATTGTAAAGGCTTGCAGCGACTTCAGCCCTTGTAATCTTTTTTTCAGGTTCAAATAAATTTGCGCTGGCAGGATTATGAGCAGTTACCATTAATTTTTCCGCTTTACCGACGTTAATAAACGCCCATGCCGGAATTTTATCAGCATCTTTGTAAGCCTTTAACGCTTTTTTTGCAACATCTTTGGATATATCACGAGTTTCAACAGAAGCAATCATCATCGAAACTGCATCAACCTTGGCAATATTTTCATCAGGATGAAAAGTTCCGTCTGGATAACCTTTTAAAAGGTCGAAACTCTGCGCTTTTTGAATCATATCATAAGCCCAATGGTACTGAGGCAAGTCATCAAAGTAATAAATTTCCTTTAAAATACAATTTTCCTGACGCAAAGCCTTAACGACCATGGTCGAAAATTCTGCCCTGGTTACAGGCTGGTCAGGCATGAAAGTCCCGTCAGGATAGCCAACAACAACTTCATCTTTTGCAAGCGCCTGAATTTGACTGTACGCCCAGTGGCTTTTTTCAAGATCAGTAAAGTTTTTCGCAGAAGCGGTATTAATAACCAGCCCCGCCAACAAAAATGCGGTTAAAAAACCAAAGACTTTCTTCATTCTTACTCTTCTCCATTTAAGCTGCTACCCAAAATAATTCTCTGATTATA
>DYOT01000279.1 GCA_020720345.1 Candidatus Caenarcanum sp. | reverse complement strand
AGCTTGTCCCCTCGGTGAATTAGAAAAAGATTTACAGAAAGATACCGGTTTTAATATACAAGGGCATAAACTGGAAATTTACGGGCATTGTGCTAAATGTCAAGAATAGCAAGATATACCGATTCCTGCGTGTAAAATATTTACCCTTTTTTAATTTCGTTTAAAATGCCCTGTCTTATTTCAAGAACGTCAACACCAAGATTTTCGAGTACTTTCATTGCCATTGATTCCTTTTCGCCTGTTATTGCAAGCAAAAGATGCTCGGAAGCAATTTTTGGATTATGAAATTTCTTAGCTTTAGAACATGCTACTTCTAAAACCTTTTTGGCGCGCGGCGTAAACACTGTTTCTTTTTCTTCCGAATAATTATGACCGAATCCTATTACTTTCTGTACTTCTATGCGCAGGTCTTTCAGGGTTACGCCAAGGTCTCTGAGGACTTTTGAAGCAATACCCGTTCCTTCGCCAAAAATTCCAAGAAGTATCTGCTCTGTTCCGACAATATTTTGTTCCATTTGCCTTGCTTCTTCTTGTGCAAGTTTAAATATAGTTAAAATTTCGGGTTTTTCTTTTTCTATAGGATTTACAATTTTTTGAAAAAGTAAATCTGCACTTATGTTTAATTCTGATAAAATCCTGCAGGCAAGCCCTTTCTTTTCTTTAAGAATTCCAAGCAGGATATGCTCAGGCTTGATATAAGTTGAGCCAAATTCCCTTGCAAGGTCGTAAGCTGAACTTATTGCTTTTTGAGCTTTTGGGGTAAATTGGGGCTCGTTATTGTTATATTCATCTTTTCTTGAATTGATTTCCGAAAGTTTTTTTGTGAAGTCTGCAATATTAATTCCTTCATTTTCAAGAATTTGAGTAAGCCAGTTTTCTTTGTTTTCAAGTATTCCCATAAAGAGCTGTTCAGTCCCAAAAACTTCCCGGTTTGTTTTGCTGAGTTTTTCTTCAGCTATTTTCATTATTTTATTTAAGTTTTCATCTTCAAGCAACAGCGAAGTATCAAGAGGCAACAGAGAGGAGGCAAATTTGGAAGCTTCTTCAGGATGTCTGTTTGGTCTGGCAGGTTTGCCTGCAATTCTTTTTACGCTGGTTTTAATCCTTGCCACGTCAATATTTAAGTTTCTAAGAAGAGTTAAAACAGACACGTTTTCTTCCCTTAAAAGGCACAAGAACAAGTTTTCAGGAGTTACATAATAAGCCCCTACTGACTGACCTTCGTACCAGGCTTCCCTGAGAATTTTTTTTACAGTCTGGCTAAAAGGCAAAGATTCGGAAGTTTCTTTAGAATCAGTATGCTTTAGGGGAACTTTTTTAATTTCTTCCCTTAAAACTTCAACACTTAAACCGGATGCTTTTAATAATTTTGACGAAAGCCCGGAAGCTTCCCTTAAAATTCCAAGCAAAATATGCTCGGGATAAAGCTTTTCATGTCGGGCAATAAAAGCTTCTTCCTGAGCCAGCAGGATTACTTTAATTGCTTTTTCTGTAAATCTTTCTATCATATATCACTTAAATCGAACCCAAAATAACATTATACCTGACTTAAAGTTGCTTTAGTCTTTTTTA
>DYOT01000278.1 GCA_020720345.1 Candidatus Caenarcanum sp. | reverse complement strand
TAATAAACTATAGCTTCTAAAAAGCAAATATTATATATCCAGATTTTTGACGTATGCTGCGTTTGTTTCGATGAATTCTCTTCGTGGTTCAACTCTTTCGCCCATTAAGGTGTCGAAGAGCTGGTCGCATACGATTGCATCGTCAATATCAACTTTTAAAAGAGTTCTTGTTTCAGGATTCATAGTGGTTTCCCATAACTGATCAGGCATCATTTCGCCTAAGCCTTTGAATCTCTGAATATTTATTCCTTTTTTTCCTCTTTCTTCAATGATGTTACTGATTTCCACAAAAGAATTTATTTTCATGTCTGTTTTATCGTCAATAACAAGATTCAGGCTTTTTTCTTCTTCAAGCAGGAAATCCTTAATTTGAGGGTAAGCATCACGAATTCTCCTGTATTCAATACTGCTTACAAGCGGGGCAGTAATAATCACAGGATTTTCATTATCGTCAATATAAACTAATATACAGTTTTTTCCTGCCTCATTAACATTGACTTTTGTTCTAAAGGTTATCTTCTTGTTTGTAAGATATTCACCCAAAGCAGCGTTTAATTCTTCAAGATTTTCAGTGGTTTCAAAATAATCGGATTTTGCCTCGCAACTGATTAAACCTCTTATAACTATTTCGGGAATTACATTGATAATAGGATTTGCAAATGAATGGTAATAACTTGACATATTTCCTACCAGTTTTACCAGTTCTTCACCCTGACAGGATTTTTGCCTTGAAGAATCGAACAGGGTTAAATTATTTACTCCTCTTTCTCTAAAAACTTTTTCCAAGCCTCTGTCATCATATAAATATTGAGAGTGCTTTCCTATGGTAAGTTTATAAAGAGGCGGCTGTGCAATACAGATATGCCCATTTTCTATTAAAGGCTTTGCATATCTAAAGAAAAAAGTTAAAAGAAGTGTTCTGATATGTGCTCCATCAACGTCAGCATCTGTCATAATAATAATTTTATGATAACGAAGTTTTTCCATTTCAAATTCTTCGTCATTTTTGCTTATGCTGATTCCCAGCGCCTGAATAAGCGACTGGATTTCATTATTACCGTAAAGTTTATCAATACGGGCTCTTTCAGCGTTAAGAATTTTTCCTCTCAGCGGTAAAATAGCCTGAAACATTCTGTTTCTACCCTGTTTCGCACTACCACCAGCAGAATCTCCTTCAACTATATAAATTTCGCACTGGTCAGCTTCTCTATTACTGCAATCTGCAAGCTTACCGGGAAGCGTTGAATTTTCAAGCACGCTTTTTCTTCTTGTAAGTTCTCTTGCTTTTCTTGCCGCTTCTCTGGCTCTTGATGCCTGAATTACTTTTGAAATAATAGTTTTTGCACATTTAGGGTGGCTATCAAACCAATCCTGATAGTGTTCAAGAACAATGCTGTTTACTACTCCCTGAACTTCGCTGTTTCCAAGTTTTTCTTTGGTCTGTCCTTCAAATTGGGGATTGGAAACTTTAACGCTAATAATAGCTGTAATTCCTTCTCTTACGTCATCTCCGGTCAGATTTTCATCTCCATCTTTTATCATGGAGTTTTTTCTTCCATATTCATTAACTATTCT
>DYOT01000047.1 GCA_020720345.1 Candidatus Caenarcanum sp. | reverse complement strand
GCAATAATAGGAATAGACGGATACAAAATCACTGTAGAAGTTGATATATGCTCGACCATTCCGGGTTTTACCATTGTTGGGCTTCCCGATGCAGCAGTTTCCGAAGCAAAGGAAAGAATCCGCTCCGCAATAAAAAATCAGGGCTACGACTTTCCTTCCAGAAGAATCGTTATAAACCTTGCCCCTGCCGACATAAAAAAAGAAGGTTCAGGCTTTGATCTTCCCATGGCAATAGGAGTTCTGGCGGCAAATGGCGATATAAACCCTAACTCTCTTGAAGACACATGTTTTTTCGGAGAATTATCCCTTGATGGAAGCTTAAGAGGCGTTAACGGGGTTTTACCTATCACGCTCGGTCTAAAAAAAGCAGGCGTTAAAAAAATAGTACTCCCTGAAGAAAACGCCAAAGAAGCGGCTCTTGTTGAAGGTATTGAAGTTTATGCAGTAAATGACATTAATGATGTCATGAAATTTCTTAAACCTCCTGCCATAGAGGAATTCAGACTTAAGCCGTATAAAATTGACATAAAAAAAATTCTTGATGAATCATCGAATACAGAGGCTTCTTTTGATTTTAAAGACATAAAAGGTCAGGAAAAAGCCAGAAGAGCTTTAGAAATTGCAGCGGCAGGCGGACATAATGTAATAATGTCAGGACCTCCCGGATCAGGTAAAACCCTTCTTGCAAGATGTTTTGCCGGAATTTTACCTCCGCTTGAATTTTCTGAAGCTATGGAAATTACTAAAATATACAGTGTAAGCGGGCTGCTGGAAAAAAATCAACCTTTGATGACTTCAAGACCTTTTAGATCACCCCACCATTCTGCTTCATATGCTGGAATAATAGGCGGAGGAGCTAATCCCAAGCCTGGAGAAATAACTCTTGCACACAGGGGAGTGCTTTTCCTCGATGAAATCGTGGAATTCCCCAGACAGGTTCTGGAAGTATTAAGACAACCGCTTGAAGACGGCATGGTTACAATAAGCAGGGCGATGATCAGCGTTAAATATCCGGCCGACTTTATTTTACTTGCGGCAATGAACCCATGCCCGTGCGGATATTATGGGGATAAACTAAAAGCTTGTTCCTGCTCTGATTTTCAGGCAAAACGCTATTGGTCAAGACTTTCAGGACCAATTCTCGACAGAATTGATCTTCAAATAGAAGTTTCAAGGCTTTCTGAAGATGAGCTTATAAACAAAAATAATGTTTCAGAAAGTTCAAAAACAATAAGGGAAAGAGTAATAAACGCAAGAAAAATTCAGGTTAACAGGTTTTCTGATGACGGGTTTGTTTCAAATTCCCAGATGACACCAGGTCTAATTAAAAAATACTGCGCCCTTGATTCTGATGGCGAAAACCTTTTGAAAACAGCTATTTCAAAATTTAATCTTTCCGGCAGGGCTTATGACAGGATTTTAAAACTTTCAAGAACAATTGCCGATCTTAAAGAAAATGAAAATATAAAGGCTATTCATATTGCGGAAGCCATTCAGCACAGGAATTTCGACAGGTTAATGCTGGCAAATGTTTAATTTCAATCTGTAACTTTTTGTAAAAAACATGTCAGTTTTTTAGCAACATTTTTTCTTTTGGTGTTTTTATTTAAGTAGTTACTTTTTTACGAAAGAATAATATATTATTTTAGGGAGGAAGCTAATGACAGAATTATCAACACAAACTATTGGAGCAACACCTAACGTAAATACCGGCAGGGTTGAAACTGCCCCTCCGCAAGCTGAAAAACCGATAGGAGCCACTGAAATAGTTCAGGAAATGCCTCCGCAGAGTCATCAGCAATTGGTTGAACAAGCCAATAATGGAGATTCATTTACAAAAAGTACTCCAGAATAAATATCTAAAAAAAGAGGCAATAATTATCGCCTCTTTTTTTGTGCTATTTATTTAGAAGCTGTCTTGTTAAAGCATTTCTAGCTAATTTTATGTTTTAACCAGACAGGCTCTTAATATTACTAGCTACAGCGTGAAAATCCGCAGCTCGGGCACATTACACACCCCTCGCTGAATTCCAGCATGGAGCCGCAGTCAGGACACTCAGGACAAAGCCCTATATCTAATTTGCAACCCAAGTCCAATTTTATCTGCGCACCTTCAGGTACTTCTTTTTTAAATCTTTCGTTTATTCCTTCTACTCCAACTAAACCGGAAATAGTTTCTATATTTCTTTCCAGAACTTTTGCAACAGCATCTGAACATGAAAGGATTACTCCGCCTTTTCCTAAAGCAGGAACAGGACATCTGATTCCTCTTAGCTGATCTATGATTGAATTAATATCCACACCGGCTCTAAGCGCAAGAGAAATCATTCTTCCTGTAGCTTCTGCCTGGCTTGTGGCACAGCCCCCAGACTTGCCCATGCGTGCAAATACTTCACACAAACCTTCTTCATCGGTATTAATTGTAATATAAAGAGGTCCACAGCCTGTCTGAATTTTGTCTGTTATTCCAAAAGTTACGTTAGGTCTTTGTCTTGGTTTTCTGGTTTTGATTTCTCCAGACTCAGAAGAATCAGGAGATTCATCTTTTTTATTAGATTTTATTTGCATTGGCTGAGCGAAAAAGCGGCTGTTATTCCTGTAAACAGTTATGCCTTTGAGTCCTGACTTGTAAGCAAGTTCATAAGTCTTTGCTATATCTTCCCTTGTGGCTTCTTCCGTAAAATTAACCGTTTTAGATACAGCATTGTCTGTATGAAGCTGAAAAGCCGCCTGCATTCTGACATGCCACTCGGGGGCAATATCATGCGCTGTCTGAAATACATTAACAATGTCTTCAGGAACTCCTTCAATTCCATGAAGAGTGCCCAGCTCTGAAATTTTGCGCATTAATTCCTCATTGTAAAAGCCTCTTTCTTTTGAAACTTTTTTAAATAAAGGATTTATTTCAAGAAGATTTGCTCCATCCATAATATGTCTTGTAAATACAATTGCAAACAAAGGTTCGACTCCGCCGGAAGCCCCTGCAATCATACTTATTGTTCCCGTTGGAGCAATACATGTAGTCGTCGCATTTCTTATTCCATATTCATGAATCTGCTCATCAAGCTTTTTCCATGATTTATCGGGAACAATACCGGCTGACTTGCCTTTATAACGGTCATACAGGAAATTTTTCCCGTCATAAATACTTCCGGCGAAACTCGCAAACTTGCCTCTTGTTTTTGCAAGTTCAACTGATGCTATTTTGGAATGATAATCAATAAATTCCATAACTTGCGCTGCAAGATTGGTGCCTTCTTCGGAGCTGTAAGGAACTTTCAAAGTCATAAGAAGGTCTGCCCAGCCCATAACACCAAGTCCAATTTTTCTGTTTCCTTTAACCATATCTGCTATTTGAGGAAGCGGGTAATTATTTACTTCAATCACGTTATCAAGAAAATGTATAGCAAGTTTTGTGACGTATTCCAGTCTTTCCCAGTCAACTTCAGGTTTTTTGCCATCATATTTTATCATCTGTGCAAGATTAATCGAACCCAGATTACATGCTTCGTAAGGCAACAAAGGCACTTCGCCGCATGGATTGGTGGATTCAATTTCTCCTAAAAGAGGGGTTGGGTTAAATCTGTTGACTTCATCAATAAATACAATGCCGGGTTCTCCGTTTTTCCAGGCATGATCAACTATTGTGTCAAATACTTCCCTTGCTTTTAATCTTTGTATGGTTTCCTTAGTATTAGGATGAACTAAATCATACTCTTCGTCATTGATTAAAGCTTCCATAAATTTATCCGTAATTCCGACGGAGATATTAAAATTGGTAAGCTTGGTGTCATTAAATTTACAATCGATAAATTCAAGGATATCAGGGTGATCAATTCTGAGGACAGCCATGTTCGCCCCTCTTCTTGTTCCTCCCTGTTTTATAGCTTCTGTTGCAGCGTTAAACACTTCAATAAAAGATACAGGTCCAGAAGAAACGCCCATAGTGGATTTTACAACATCATTTTTGGGGCGCAGTCTGGAAAAGGAAAAACCTGTTCCTCCGCCGCTTTTATGAATAAGAGCAGTATTTTTTATTGCTTCAAAAATAGCTTCGATGGAATCTTCCACAGGAAGAACAAAACATGCCGAAAGCTGCCCCAGTTCTCTACCTGCATTCATTAAAGTAGGGCTGTTTGGCATAAAATAAAGATTGGACATTATGCCGTAAAACTCTTCTGACAGTTTGTTTATTTCAGCATCGCTTTTATTATCGCTTTTATCAGCGCCGGCAATTGCCTGGGCGACACGCCAAAACATATCTTCCGGGGATTCAACAGAATTTCCTTCGCTGTCCCTTTTTAAATACCTTTTTTTTAAAACCGTAATAGCGTTTTCGCTGAGTTTTATTGACTCAGATAAGAAAGATGTCACTTGCTCTCCTCCACACTGCAATAATAGTAAGTACTCGTTTCTATTATGTATAAAATACTCGTTTGCTCATGTTACAACATAATTTTTTTTATGAATGTTAATTTTCTTTAAAAAAAATTTTTTCTTTTAAAAAGGTCGTAATGAAGGGCTTTTTCGGGTTTTGTTTAAAAACTTTAAGTAAATTTTTTATAAGTTTTTTATATATTGGATAGTTTCCATGTCAAATGAAATATTTATGTATTGCCCTGACTCAATGGAAAAATTTTCTCCTTTTTTAAAAGCATAATTTGCATAGCCAACAGGAGTTGAGCCTATAGCTCTTGATGCTGATGATTCTCTTCTTGATTTATTTGCATCGGGAAAAACAACCCCCGATGCTGCGCTGACAGCCATGCCTGCACCTGTGCCTATTGCCCATACAGCAGGATAAGCAAATGAGCAATAACGATTAATTACAATAGAAGTAGCGGTATTAGCAACAGAACCGGGCAGTTTTTTAATTAAATCACCCTTTTTTCCTTTTGAAACAAGTGGAATAACTTGTATAATAATTGGCTTCTCTTCTATAGACAGTATTTTCTCATCAGGAGTTTTTATTTTAGTAATTTTTAAACTTATATAAGCATCTTTACTCATCGCCCCGGGGCGTTTTACTTTTATAACAGAACCATAAACATTGCTTTGCTTCGGAATTACTGTCTTATTTTCTGACAATAAATCTTCCATGATTTCTGCGATAAATTGATCGCCTTCTTTTGAAGTGCTGCTGTCCAGACCTGTTTCAAGCATGGCAAGCACAGGCTGATTTGACACCGAAGCAAACGAAATTCCGCCAAAATTCATGCCTGAAAAAACAATCATTAAAAACATCGCAATAATTTTTTTATTAATTTCCATAAATCCTCCTCCTTGTTTTGTTTTAATAAAAATATAGCATTTAAATAGATTTATTCCCAAGATAAAAATCTTAAGAAAATATTTATTTTTCAGGGATAATTATTTTGGTAAATTATAATAATAAATTGGGGTTTTATTTCTAACTCGGAACTAAAACCGGTATAAAAAAATTTGAGGTGAAAAATGCTTAAAAAAGATAAATTAAAGAATAAAGAAGAAGCAATAAATGAAAATCCTTTTTCTCAGGATTCAGACGAACAGGAATTAAACGGAAAAGAAGAGCAGGAAACCATCTGTTACGGAGACTATTGCGAGTTAAAAAACAAATCTGACAAAATTGAAGAAGAAAAAAATACCTTAAACTCTCAATACATAAGACTTGCAGCAGATTTTGACAACTACAGAAAAAGACAGGAGCAAGAAAGAGAAAGCCTTTTAAAATACGGAGCAGAAGACACTGTAAAAAAACTTCTTCCCGTAATTGACAATTTTGAAAGGGCTCAGACATCTCTTAAAGAAATCGAAGATCCTGAAAAATTAAAAGAAAGCTTTGACGCTCTTTACAGACAATTTACAGACCTTCTTGAAAAACTTGGCATAGAAAAGATAGAAACAGTCGGTCAGGAATTTAATCCCAACCTTCATGAAGCTATAATGCAGACACCTTCCAACGAACATGCTGATCATACAATTATTGCCGAATTGCAAAGCGGTTATAAATTATGCGATAAAATATTAAGACCGGCTCTTGTAAATGTGGCGGTAAATGAATAAATTTTAATAAGGAATAAAATATATAATGAGTAATCGCGATTATTATGAGATTCTGGGAGTAGGAAAAACCTCATCAAAAGACGAAATAAAGAGCGCCTTCAGAAAAAAAGCGAGAGAGCTTCATCCTGATGTAAATAAAGCTTCCGACGCAGAAGAAAAATTCAAAGAGCTTGGCAGGTCTTATGAAGTGCTTATGGACGACGAAAAACGTTCTATGTACGATAGATACGGAGAAGACGGTCTTAAAAACGCTGGATATGATTCTAATGGCCCGTTTGATTTTGGAGATTTAAGCGAAATTTTATCAAGCTTTTTTGGAGGCGGCTTTGGCGGAATGAATCAGAATCCCAACGCTCCAAGAAGAGGAAGCGATTTAAGGCTTGATCTTCAAATAGAATTTGAAGAAGCAATTTTCGGAACAGAAAAAGACGTGGAAATCCGCCACCTTGAAATTTGTCCCCGATGCAACGATACAAAAGCTGAACCGGGAACTTCCCAGACTGTTTGTCCAACGTGCAAAGGCTCAGGAAAAGTCCAGAACGTAACGAGGACAATTCTGGGACATTTTACGCAAATTACAACATGCCCGCAATGCCATGGAATAGGTCAAATAATTCCGAATCCATGCCGGGAATGCCATGGAGAAGGAAGAAAAGAAGTTAAAAAAGTAATAAATATTAAAATTCCTGCCGGAGTTGATACAGGAAACAAGCTTAGAATAAGCGGGGAAGGCGATATAGGATTTAATAACGGTCCTTCCGGTGATTTATATGTTGTTTTATACGTAAAGCAGCATAAATTTTTCCAAAGAGACGGCATTAATATTTATATAGAAAAAGGAGTCAGTTTTTCACAGGCTGCTCTTGGCGATACAATTCAGGTAGAAACTGTTGACGGAATGAAAGAAATAAAAATTCAGCCGGGGATCCAGTCTGAAACAGTCCTGTCAATAAAAGGGTCAGGTGTTCCACACCTAAATTCTCCTTCCAGAAGGGGCGACCAGTTTATCAAAATCAAGCTTGTAACCCCGACCAGCATTTCAGATGAGGAGAAAAAACTTTTTGGAAGGCTTGCTGAGATTCATAACGAAAAGTTAAAAAAAGACGGGCACTTTTTCGACAAAATAAAAGGCGCTTTTTCATAATCGAATATGATAAAATGAATATGCAAATATTAGGGATATAAACGATGCCTGAGCAAAAAATCATTGACATTATAAAAGAACTAAATCAGCAAATTTATAATAAATTCAAGGATTTTAAAGGTGTTTATCTTTTTGGTTCAAGGGTAAAAGGGAACTATAAATCCGACAGTGATATAGATTTGGTTGCTTTGTTTGATTCAGTGGACAGAGACAAAGAAATGGAAGTTCACGGCATTGTTTGTGATTTAGATTATAAATATGACATTTTTATTGAATTATTTACATATACACCTGAAAAGCTTGAAAAAAATTATATTTTTCGCAATGAAGTTATAAACAAAGGTGTTTTTTATGGAACAGCATAAAAAAACTTTGATAAAATATTCCATAGGGAAAGCAGTGCAGGCGTTAGAAACAGCTTTTAATTCTATTGACAGCGATTTGCTTAATGCACAAAATAGGGCTTATTATGCTGTATTTTATATTATTTTGGCACTCGGTTATGTTGAAGGATATACAACAGGCAAGCATAGGCAGCTTATGGGCTGGTTTAACAAAAAATATATATACGAAGAACAAATTTTCGATAAATCATTCAGTAAAATATATTCAAGGTTGTACGTTAATAGACAAAAATTTGATTATGATGTTTCAGAGTTTCCCACTAAAGAACATACTGAAAAAGACCTTGATGAAGCAAAATATTTAGTTGAAACAGTTGAAAAACATATAATTAACAGAATGAATCAGGAATAATCTTTTATGGCTAATAAAACACAAAACAAACACGCGTATTATCTCGGGAACTCTATGTACATAAATGTTACCAATTTATGCACAAACAAATGTGTTTTCTGTATTAAAGATGCAACTGATAATGTGGGAGGGGTAAAACTTGTTCTGGAAGACGAAAAGTTTTCTCATCAAGAAATAATAAAAGAAATTAGAGAAACTCTGGTAGAAAATACGCAGGAAATCGTTTTTTGCGGCTACGGGGAACCATTAATCAAACTTGATATAGTCAAAAACGTCGCAAAATTCATAAAGGAAAATTATCCCGATGTTCCTATCAGGATAAATTCAAACGGACACGGGAATTTAGTCCATAAAAGAAATATAGTTCCTGAATTAGTGGGGCTTATAGATAAAATTTCAATTAGCTTAAACGCTGAAAATGCGCAGCTATATCAGGAGCTTTCAAAGTCCTGTTATGAAGATGAAAAAGCTTATCAGGCGGTCAAGGATTTTATTTCCGAATGCGTAAAAAACGGAATTGATACAACCGCAACAATAGTTACAGGGTTTGAAAATTACAAAATTGACGTAGAAAAATGCCAAAAAATTGCTGAAGAACTGGGCGCAAAGTTCCGAATCCGCGAGTGGCTCCCACAGGGATATAATTAATTTTTAAAATATGCTAAAATTTTTTAATCT
>DYOT01000046.1 GCA_020720345.1 Candidatus Caenarcanum sp. | reverse complement strand
TATTTCCTGCAATATAAAAAAGAGGATAAATGTTTTTCAAAATATTTGAGTTATTTGACAAAGTAAAAATAAAAAAAATTGGCATATTTTTATTTATTTTTTTAATGGGTATATATTTTTTTATGAATAGTTCGGTTTCCGCAAAAATAGAGGATAAAATTATTTATTATCCTATTAATAATAATGCTGCGCCTGTAAGAATAACTCCTGAAGAGTCTGTTCAGGATATTTACTTTTGCAGCAGGGACGGGATTAAATTAAACGGCTGGTATATAAAAGCAAAAGGTGATGAACCTACTGTTATCTACTGTCATGGACAGGGAGAGAATCTTAGCCAATGGCAGAATGTTGCACAAATGCTTGCAGATAATGGTTATGGCGTATTTATGATTGATTATAGGGGTCATGGGAAAAGCGAAGGTTGCCCATTTGAATCAGGGCTTTATATTGACCTTGAATCTTCTATAAACTATCTGGTTAATTGTAAAAAAGCAGACAGAAATAATATAATTCTTTGGGGAAGATCTCTCGGAGGGGCAGTTGTTGCGGATGTGGCTTCAAGAGATAAATATAAAGCTGTAATCCTTGAAAGTACTTTTACAAACCTGAGAGACGAAGCTATCCATCTAACCAGTACTGGAATTGCAGAAAGTGAATTTGGCTTTTGGTCTGCCCTGTCAACAAAATTTGTTAAATTTTTCCCCATAACGCAAAAATTTGCCACAGACACTAAAATTTTCAGGATTAAATCTCCTTTGCTAATAGGCGGTTCAGCAAATGATACTACCGTTCCTGTGAAAATGTCATATAAGCTTGGGACTCTCAACCCGCAAGCAAAACTTTTTATCTCTGACAAGGGAAGCCATCACGAAAGTGAATGGTTTTTCCCCGAAGTTATTAATTTTTTAAAATCTGTCCAATAACTTTATATTTGGTTTAAAATTTTTCAGGTTTATTAAGCTGTGTAACAAAATTTCAAAAATTTAATCATATGCATTATTTAAATACTTTATATATATAGGGCAATAAAGGAAAAGGCGGTATTTGAAAATGTCCGATTCAAGTTTATACGATAATACTGTGTATACAAAAGTAGTTAGCAGCAGTAGTAATAAATATGATTATTTAAAAAAAATAGCGGCAAAGTCTTATACCTCTTCAAATTCAAATAAAACAACTACACAAGAATATATGCCTGGAATTTGGGTTTCTGTGAACAGTGCAAGCTCTTATTTGCCCGGTTTTATGGATGCCACTAGTTCAAGCTCCTCATCTTCTATGCCAGGGATTATGACTTCTGCTTCCTCCGGCTCCTCAGCATATATGCCAGGCATTCTTACATAATTTTAGTCAGGATTATTTTTTTGAATCGATATAATTTTTCTTCTGTTAAAATCATGTATGGAGGAAAAAATCATGCATGACAAATTAAACAAATTCTCAGGTAAAAATTTATCGGTTTTAATCTCTTTAATTTTTGTATTTACAGTTTTTGCAGCAATCGTAACGGCAAAAACTGAACAGGACAACACTCTTAATATTGTTCAACTTACTGATGTTCACGTTGACAGCAGAATAAAAAGCACTTCCTCAAGGATGATAGGAGATTCGATAGACCTCTTCAAAGATGCCATAACTCAAATAAACAATTTAAAAGGTAATGAAATCGTTATTTTTTCCGGTGATGTTATAAACAGACCCGATAAAAAAGATTTTAACAAATTTGTCGAGATGGCAAATGAGCTGAAAGTTCCATGGTATTATGCAGTCGGAAATCATGATGTCGGTATTTCAGGCGGGCTTTCCAGGGCGAAAATTCGTGAAATTTTAAATGATAAATCTTCATGTTTAAATTGCAATAAATCTAATGTATTCCATATACAAAATCCCAAAAGTTTTTATTATGCCTGCTGTCCAAATCGAAATAAAAATTTTTTAATACTTTTTCTTGATGGTGTAATTTCAAACAGAATATCAGCTAACGGTTATTTCCCTAAAGAAGAACTTGACTGGCTTGATAAGCAGTTAAAAAACAATCCTGATAAAAAAGTTATAATCGTTCAGCATTTTCCAGTGGTAGAACCTTATAAAAGCGAGTCCCACAGGGTAACAAACACTGATGAATACTTCAAAGTTATTGATAAATATAAAAACCTTATTGCGATTTTAAGCGGACATTACCATGCAACAAAAATTACTAATAGAAAAAATGTTCTTCATATAAATACTCCTGCGCTTGTTGAATATCCAAACGCCTTTCGGGAAATTAAAATAACGGATTTAAACAACAGCACAAAATTTGATATAAAATTAATTGAGACAAATTTAAAAAACATCCAAAAATTGAGCAAAAGCCGTTTAGAGAACGATGCTTTAAAATACGGACAGCCTGAGGACAGAAATGCTGTAATAACTCTGATAAAAAAATAATTTTTCTAGGTTATTTCAGGATTACTATAAAACTATTTTTGCAGAAATTATAAATTATTATATAATTTAAAGTGTATTCAAATTTTTTACCCATTCGCAAAGATATGTAAACCTCACTAAAATCCGCATTGAAACATGTACTTACCATAATTACTATAAAACCGAGATTATAAAATGACAGAATTGAACAAACAGGAAAATATTCCCCTTCTGGATAAATTTGAAGAATTACAGGAAGAACTTACGCAATTAAATAAATTCTTTGAAATTTCTAAAATAACAAACTCTGTATCTGATCTTAATTCTCTTGCGGAGCAGCTTATTGGATTTCTTAAATTAAATTTTAATTTGAAAAACATTGCTTTTTTTATTCTGGAGGATAACAGATACAATATTATTTCCTGTGAAAATATAATTTCGCCTTATTCATATGAATTTGAAAACCTTGGAGAAGGGATATGGCACATAATCGAAAACGGCAAAACCATAAATTTGCTCAATGACGAAGGAAAGAATATTTATTTTCAGTTTTTTGAATTTTATGGTCTGCTTAATATTGACGCTTGTCTATTGATGCCGCTTGTTTATGAGGGTAAAACAATTGCCATAATTTCTATCGGGCAAAAAAAATCAGGAGAACCATTTTCTAGCGTTGAAATTAGCTTTATGGACAGGATAATTGAATATATATCACCTATAGTAAACAAGCTTCAAAAATCTAAAGAAAAAGAAGCGAGCTTAAATTATTTGCAAAAAACCCTTCATAATATATCAATTCTCTATAATATAGGTCAGGCTATGAATTTTATAGATGACCTGAAAAGGCTTATTCAGATAATTCTGGCAAAAGCAATTCAGACTATTGGCGCGGAGAAAGGTTCTCTTATGCTCTATGATATTGCTAAAGATGAACTGGCAATAAAAGTTGTTTACGGCTTGCCTGACAAGGACATGGAAGAAAAAATAAATGAAGGTCTTTCTGGATGTACGCGAATAAAAGTCGGAGAAGGAATAGCCGGAGAAGCTTTTGCATGCAAAAAAGCCATAATTACTAACCTTGGCTCAAATGACCCTAGATTTTTCCCTTCAGAATTTTCATATGTTGACTCACTTCTTTGTGTACCGTTAATAGTAAAAGACGAGGCAATAGGTGTTATAAATATTTCCAATAAAAAGGATGGGAATCTGTTTAACCATGATGACCTTGATTTTATAGGTGCTCTGGCAAACCAGGCAGCCATTGCAATAAGCAATGCACAACTTTATAAGCTTGCAATTACTGATAGCTTAACAAAATTATATATCCGCAGGCATTTCGAGCAGCAGCTTGATAATGAAATGAGAAGATCTGCCAGATATAAACATGACATGTCCCTATTAATAATGGATATAGACAATTTTAAATCCATAAATGACACTTATGGACACCAAATGGGAGATGAAATACTCAAAGAAATTTCTGAAGTTATAATAAAAACCGTAAGAAAAATAGATCTGCCCAGCCGATACGGCGGTGAAGAATTTGCGGTTATTCTTCCTGAAACCAATAAGGAAAATTCAAGGAGAATTGCAGAGCGTCTCAGGAAACAAATTGCAGCAATTACTCTTGAGTCAAAAGACAAGAAGAAAGTTTCACCCACTATTAGTATAGGAATTGCATCATTCCCGCTTGATACTGAAGAAAAAGAAGATATTATAGGTTTTGCCGATAAAGCGCTTTATTTTGCCAAAAGTACGGGCAAAAATTGCGTTGCAGAATACATTTCTGAAGGCTGCAAACTTATCCCCACAGAGGAATAAGTTTTTATATTGGAATGAGTTTAATTTTCTGATTTAGCTAAATATTTAAAAAAGAAAGAATCTTTTTTACCCAGATATTGTTTATTGTTTCCGTAATAATACAGATCCATAACGTTGGGTTGTTTTGACAAGACTGGAACTCCGACAGAATAAAGCACCGTTGATCTTGTTATCTCGAGCAAAGGAGTAACTGCGCCTATTAAAAATATAATTATTAGGGCGTTTTTTTGCAGTTTTGTCATGTTAATCGCCTGATTTTCGTCAAATAAAGCTTTCATAAGAAACACAAAAAGTATAAAAAGATAACATAAAGAACCTCTCATGTTAAATTCATTTCCTCCCCCTATCTTAATCAGAGGCATTAATATCATGGAAATTAAATTAACATTCCATATAATGTCATTTTTAAAGTATTTATGAATTATAATTGCGTACAATCCAAACTCCACAAGGATAAAAAGCACATAAACAAAAATAAAATACGGATTTTGAATATTTCCGGTAACAATGCTAAAGGGGTCTTTAAATGCTTTGGAATTAAAATAAAGCATTATTATCAATACTATCAAGGGTGCTGCCAAAAAGTTCTGTATAGTAAACAGCTCTTTGGCTTTTGTTTTATAAATTCCTGCAAGAATAATTGAAGTTATAGCCAGAAAAATAAAGGGAACTCCAAAAAGGCATAAAGCCCATAAAAATAACAAATTTCTTGACGATTTATGATTTTGAATATTGTGCAAAATTAGTCCCGTTAAAAGCCAGCCTTGCATTGCGTATTGAGGAACCCAGAAAAGCGAAGTAGTGTTTGAGCTGAATTGAAAAAATCCCGCCCACCATTCAATATGAAGTTTTCCGGCTATAATCATCTGACTTGAAGGAAATGCAATAAATTTTGCAATTAATCCAAAAATATCCAAACCGCTAAAAAAAACAAAAAGCAAAACAATAAGGTATGAAAAATTTCCGGAAAGTCTTTTAAGCCAGTAAATAGAAAGTATTAATCCCGTAATTCCCCACACAAAGGAAAACAAATAACCTGCATTCCAGCCAAATAACTTCATTACAAGTCCTGCCGGCAAATAATAGCCAAGATAATATATAAGGGAATAATTTTCATAAAATATTGGCCATTTATAACTAAATAAATCATTAAAAATTGCATTATTTTTTTCCCAGTCAGGATTGTTCTGATAGCCAAACCCGCCCATTCCTGAAAATAAGCCCCATATAATTAGAATCAGTATAGATATTAAAAAATATTTTAAAGCTTTTTTATCTTCAAAATAATTTTGATTATTATCAAGCTTTTTGACATATAAATAAACAGAAAATATTATTAAACCTGATAAAATTATTGCTATAGGAAGCTTTAACCAGCCGAAAGCAAAAATCAGATAAGGGATAATAAGATATACAAGAGAATAAATTTCAATTTTCTTATCTGTAAACAGGTTTTTAAAATCTATTTTTAAATATTTTTCCATTTTGCACCTTTATTCTTATAACATATTTTCATTAAATTCGTCTCTGTCAAGAAATGGATACATATCCTCAAGAGGTTTTGAGATTATTTTACCGTCGGGAAGCTTTTCAGAAGAATGTTTCGGTGCAAATACATAATCATCCTGAAGCATAACTTCACAGACAACAGAACCTTTTATTGAAAGAATTTTCTTTATGTCTTCCTCCAAATTAGCCTGGTTTAAAATCTTTACCGCAGGGATATTAAAAGCTTCAGCAACTTTTATAAAATCAGGAAAACTTACACCGGAATTTTTGTCTGATGCCACCAGATTTCCGTTAAAAAAGTTGTTTTGCGTCTGTTTTATCGAAATATAGCCGTTATTATTAAGTATAAATATTTTTATTGGCAGCCGATGATGATAAACAGTCTGCAATTCCTGAATGTTCATCATAATACTTCCGTCGCCGGTCAGGCATATTATGTCTTTATCAGGAGAGGCAAAACACGCCCCGATAGCAGCAGGCAAATCATAACCCATCGAGGCGTTTCCCGAATTAAGTATAAATTTTTGATTATTTTTAACCACTGATGCCTGAAATCCGCAAACGCTTGCAGTTCCATTGCCCATAACTGTAATATCGCCATCTTTAAGGCATTTTGTTAAAGTTTCTACAAAATAATATGGATTTACTGCGTTTATTTTCTCTTTATATTCAGAAAGAACAACGGGATATTTTTCTTTTCTTTCCCTGCACCACTCCAGCCACTCAGAAAAATCTGGCAAACCCCGATTGTCATCCCGCACTTGATGCGAGATCTGTCCAGCATAAGGCAAAATGCTGTAACCCTCTTTGGATAGACCCTGAATCAAGTTCAGGGTAACAGGGAGAAATTCCCTTAAATTCATATTAATAGCAACATCAAGCTTAATAGTAGGCTTATTTAGCTCCGCTAAATCAATATCTATGCCTATTTTTCTTGCATTTTTGCCAAAATTTTTCCAATCATAGCTTACCTGTCTAATATTATTGCGGGTTCCCAGAAAAATTATTAAATCAGCATTCTGGAGCGCAAAATTTCCCGTTCTTTGCCCTATTGTTCCTATTCTTCCTATATATAACGGATTATCAGAAGGCAAAATATCAAACCCGTTAAAAGTTGTTACAACAGGTATTTGAAGTTTTTCAATAAGATTTAAAAACTCTTCTCTTGTTTTAGAGATATTTATACCGTTGCCAGCAACTATTAAAGGTCTTTTTGAGCTTTTGATTTCCTCTATGACAATTTTTACGTCATTGCGAGGAGGCACGTGTGCTGACGAAGCAATCCAAACATCATCGTTTGCCTGTGTTTTGGATTGCCGCACTCCCTTTGGTCGCTCGCAATGACAATCCAATGATACTTTCAATTCTTCTTCATCAACAAAAGCTCCCTGAATATCCATAGGAACATCAATCCATACCGGACCGGGTCTGCCTTCTGTCGCTGCCTTAATAGCATCATCAAGAATTTGTTTTATTTCAAGCGGATTTCTTACTTGTTTAGCATACTTTGTTATTGGTTTTACAAGACTTATAATATCGGCTTCCTGATCTCCCAATTGTCTTAGTGATATCTCAGGATAAGAATTTGCCAAAGTTTCTGTCTTTACCTGTCCTGAAATATATAAAACAGGTACGCTATCGGTATACTGACCAAAAACACCGTTTAAGGCGTTTATTCCGCCGGGACCTGTCGTTGTACAGACTACGGACAATTTGCCGCTTACTCTGGAATAACCTTCTGCTGACATGGCAGAAGCCTGTTCGTGGTGGTTACATATGTATTTAATTTTTTCAGAGCGACCGAAAGAGTCATTAAGATGCATAGCACCGCCGCCGGAAATCATAAACACATGCTTGATGCCGAACTCCTCCAGCCTTTTTACAATATAATCAGTTACTTTTATCATCAATATAAAAATTAAATATTATCAATTTGTTGATGTTGTGTTTTTTTAACAAATTGGATTTCTACTTCAAGCTTATAAATACGCTCTTTAAGCAAGTCCATTTCAGTTTTATTTTTGTCTTTATATTCTCCAAATTGATTGTCAAATCTTAAGCCCAGTCCATTAATTTGTTGAGAAAAAGCATTTTTAATTTTAAAATAAAAAATAATCCCCAAAATTATAAAAAATATAGATTGAATTGGATTAAATAATTCTATTAATTTAAAAAGCATATCTTCCATGTAAATTTTTCTCCATTAATTTAATATTAATTATACTTGAATAATTAATTATTTACATCTTCAAAATTAATTCTCTCTTTTTCAAACACAAGGGGTCTTTTTAGCATCCTCATATGCATAAACCCAATATATTCGCCAATTACACCGATAAAAAACAATTGCACTGAGGAGAAGAAAAACAAGCTTATTAATATTGGGGCTGTCCCCATAGGAAAATAATACCAGAAGAGAAGTTTTGCTATTAAATATAAAACGGCTACGAGCAAGGAAAAAATTGAAAGGATAAACCCCGCAATAGTTGCAATTCTTAACGGCATTTTGGAATAACTTGTAATTCCTAACAGAGCCATATCGTATAGGGTGTAAAAATTATTTTTCGTCACGCCTCTTTTTCTTGCAGGCTTGTCAAAAGGAATTAATGCAGGTTCATAACCGATATCGCTAATAAGACCTCTTATATAAGGACAAGGGTCATCAATTTCTCTCATAACTTCTACAACTTGCCTGTCATAAAGCCCGAAGCCGGTAAAATTTTTAATTTGCTTCACGTTGGAATCGGAAAGCATTTCCATTAATTTATAAAAAGTTTTTCTGGCTAAAGAAAGCATTAAACTGTCTTTGGTACTTTTTTTAATACCCATAACAATTTTATAGCCTTCCTCCCATTTTTTGATGAATTCATAAATTAATTCAGGAGGATCTTC
>DYOT01000277.1 GCA_020720345.1 Candidatus Caenarcanum sp. | reverse complement strand
TTTTTGTTGTTTAATTTTAAATGAACAAGGTAAAGGTTATTAAAATGAAAGAAGTTGAAAAAATCATTAAAAAACTTAAAGAAATTAAACCCGAACTTGAACAAAGCTATTTTATCAAAGAAATAGGAGTTTTTGGTTCATACGTTAGAAATGAACAAACTGAAAAAAGTGACATCGACATTTTAATCGACTATAACAGCGGAATGACATTATTTACAGTAGTTGATTTGCAAGACTTTCTGGAAAAAATATTTAATAAAAAAGTTGATATCGCTTTTAAAAAATCCCTTAAACAAAGAATTGGTCAACACATCCTCTCAGAGGTGATTTATATATGATAGATAAAAAGTACGTTGACTTTATTATTGATATCCTCGATTGCGTAGAAAATATTAACTTAATAACCTTAAATATAAGTTTTGAAGAATTTGAAAATAGTAAAACTATTTATCCTGCGACAGAAAGATATTTTGAAATAATGGGGGAAGCTGCAAACAGAATACCTGACTATTTACAGGAACAATATCATGATGTTCCTTGGCGTGAAGTTATTGGAATGAGAAATATTATTATTCATGCTTATGATCATGTAATTCCTGATATTTTATGGAAAACAATAAAATTAAATCTACCACCATTAAAAGAGTCTTTAAGTAGAATGTTAATAGATTTGGAAAATAAGTAAATTATAGATTAGGAGTTTTTATGATTAATTTTGATTGGAAAAATGCGGATTCTTCAGTAGTTGGAACTGAACACGGACTTAATATAAAGAAAGAATTTGAAACATACAGAGGAAGAATTGCTGAAGCTGTTTCAGGACTTTACTCTTCAAAAGATGTTGAAGGAAACTGGCTTAAGTGGATGAATCTTGGCTACAATCAGGAAATAATCGGCGAAATTAATGAATATGCGGCTTCTGTAAAAGGCAAATTCGATAATTTACTTGTTTTAGGCATCGGCGGATCTTCCCTGGGCGGAATCTGCATTACTGAAGCAATCTTAAAACCTTACTGGAACCTGCTTGAGAAAGATGCAAGAAACAATATGCCAAGAATATTCTTCTTGGACAATATTGACCCTGACCAGATTAATGGGCTTCTCGCAATGCTTGACCTTAAAAAGACACTTGTGAACGTAATTACAAAATCCGGCAACACCGCAGAAACCATGTCCGCTTTTATGATTGTAAAATCAAAGCTGGAAAAAGAATTGGGCGCTTCCTACAAAAACAACATTGTCGCCACAACTGATCAGAGCAAAGGAATCCTCAGAAAAATTGCCAACGAAGAAAGCTTAAAGACATTTGTCGTTCCTGATGATGTAGGCGGAAGATTTTCCATATTTTCAGCAGTTGGGCTGTTGCCTTTTGCTCTTGTCGGAATAAATATTTCTGAACTTCTTAGAGGCGTTAAGGAAATGGACGCTGAAACTCAAAAAACAAATATTGATGAAAATATTGCAGCACAAAACGCCCTTATTCATTATTTAATGGATAAAAATGGCAAGAATCTTTCCGTTATGATGCCGTATTCCAGCAGGTTAAAATATGTTTCCGACTGGTATGTCCAGCTATGGGCGGAATC
>DYOT01000045.1 GCA_020720345.1 Candidatus Caenarcanum sp. | reverse complement strand
TACATATATAAGAACAACCATGTGCGAAAAATTGCGTTTAAGTTTTGTAAAACTATTTAATCCCAGTCGCCAATTAGGTGAAACCGTCATGAATAGTGGATTTGTCATTCTGAGGACTTTAGTCCGAAGAATCTGTCTATAATAGGATAAAAGCTTAAAAGCCAAATGGGACAGATCTCCCCCTTCTTTTTTGATACTCAATCAAAAAATTAATTAGAGATTCGAGTTATTTAGCATAAAATTTAGAATGCTATAATAATTAATGATAAATAAAATTTTAAAATCAGCGGGAGACTAAATTTTTGATTAATTCCGAATATTAAAAGAGGCTATAGCCGTATGAAAAACAGAGATTATAGGCTTTTTTCAGGTTGAAATTGTCATAAACAAACTGGAAGGAACAAATTTATCAAAATGAAAATGATTGATATAATAGCCGCCAAGAAAAGCGGAAATGCCCACGCACAGGAAGAAATAAATTTTCTTATTAGAGGTATGCTTGACGGTTCAATTGCTGATTATCAGATTTCCGCATGGCTTATGGCTGTTTGCCTTAAAGGTATGAATTTTGAAGAAAGCTATATGCTCACTGACGCTATGGCTTATTCCGGCGATGTTATTGATTTAAGCTCATTAGGCTCACATATTGTCGACAAACACAGCACAGGCGGAGTCGGCGATAAAACTACACTTATCTTAACTCCTCTTCTGGCAGCGGCAGGTGTGCCGGTTGCTAAATTATCCGGCAGGGGGCTCGGATTTACCGGCGGGACAATCGACAAGCTTGAATCAATCCCGGGGCTAAGAACTTCGCTTTCAAATGACGAATTTATTAATCAGGTAAAAAATATCGGAGCCGCAATAGCCTCTCAAACTGCTAATCTTGTCCCTGCCGACAAAAAATTATACGAATTAAGAGATGTTACCTGCACTGTTGACAGTATTTCTTTAATTGCGGCTTCTGTAGTGTCTAAAAAATTCGCAGCAGGAGCAAATACAATAATTCTTGACGTGAAATTCGGCAGCGGCGCTTTTATGAAAACGCTTGAAGAAGCAGAAGAGCTTTCTGTTACAATGGCAGAAATAGGCAAACGTGCAGGAAAGCCTGTAGTTTGTGTAATCACATCAATGGAACAGCCTCTGGGAAATGCAATAGGCAACGGGATTGAAGTTTTTGAATCCATTCAAACGCTTAATAATGAAGGACCTGAAGATTTAACAGAACTTTGCCTGTATCTGGGCGCTTTAAGTCTCTTGAAAGCTGGAAAAGTTAAAGACATAGAAAAAGGCAAAGAAATTTTAAGAGAAAAACTTATTGACGGAAGCGCACTCGAAAAGTTTAAACAAATGATTATTGCTCAAGGCGGAAATATTGAGTATATTGAAAACCCTGAGAAACTTATTGATACAAAATTTGCTTTTGAGCTTACGGCAGAATCATCAGGATATGTGAATAAACTTGATGCGCTTACCGTTGCAAAAGCTAGCAAAGCACTCGGGACAGGCAGGGAAAAGAAAGAAGACACAATAGATTATACTGCCGGAATCCTTTTGAATAAAAAAACAGGGGATAAGATAAATAAAGGCGATTTACTGGCAAAAATTTATTCCAATTCAATCGAATCCGGACATAACTCAAGAGAAATATTAAGCCATGCCTACCAAATTTCTTCCGATAAACCGGAAAAACCTGAATTAATTATAAAAGTTGTAGAATCCGCCTGACTTTGATTTTTGCAGAGCTGTTAAAACGTATAATTATCATAAAAAAGGACTAAATATGAATCAGATTAATGTAACTATTTCTCCAAAAAGTATAATAACTTTTATATCTTTTA
Organism: Candidatus Caenarcanum sp.; assembly: GCA_020720345.1. Lineage (GTDB taxonomy): Bacteria > Cyanobacteriota > Vampirovibrionia > Gastranaerophilales > UBA9971 > DYOT01. Next base: position 6,844 of record DYOT01000045.1, on the reverse strand, counting down.
TTGTTTTGCTTATAGTTTTTTATCATGCAAAAGACGTTATTCTGCTTTTATTTGCGTCTTTTGTAATAGCCAGCGCCCTTTTTCCAATTATTGACGGGATGAGCAAAAAAATTAACCGCGGTTTTGCAGTCTGTATAGTATATTTAGCCGGATTTCTTCTCTTGTTTGTTTTATCTGTCCCATTTATTTCTATTTTAATTCAGCAAATCAATCAATTTATTGAAGATTTTCCAAAATACTGGCTTCCTTTACAGGCTATGATTGCACAATGGGAACTTATGCTTGAAAGTACAGGAATCATTCCTGATTATTCTCAAATGTTTACTAATCTTACAGCTTTTGCAAAAGAAATTTTAAGCCAGTCGATAAATATTACTATGAATATTTTTGCCGGAATTATAATGGCTTTTACACTTTCATTCATAGTTTTATTTCTTCTTCTTGATAAAAACGAAATTAATGGCGCTGTTTTAAAGCTTATTCCTCCCAAATACAGAGAAAAAGCCGGACTTATTATAAGCACTACTTCAAAAAAAGTTGGCGGCTATGTGAGAGGGCAACTTTTATTAATGTTTCTAGTGGGGGCTATCACCGCAGTTGCTCTTGCACTGGTCAAAATAAAATATGCGCTTTTGCTGGGCATAGTGGCAGGACTCCTTGAAATAATACCGATTGTAGGACCTATTTTATCAGCTGTACCTGCCGTGATTATTGCTCTTGCCATAAACCCCTGGTATGCTTTATTAATAGTAGCAATATATTTTATAATCCAAAGGTTTGAAAATCATATTTTAACGCCATTAATTCTTGGTAAATTCCTTGAGCTGCACCCTATAGTTATAATTTCTGCTGTACTTTTGGCGGCAAGCACACTGGGCGTATTTGGAGTAATTTTATCTCCAGCTATTGCAGCTTCTATATATGTTTTAATACAGGAACTTTACGTTAAAAAAATTAACTCTGAAGAAACCATTTAAATCTACTTATTAATTTCATACATTTTTGCTTTTATTTGAAGCATTTTATCTAAAAAATTATAAGCATTAGGAAAATCAGGACTAATTTTCAGACAATTCCTGAAATTTTCTATTGCAGAATCAATATTTTTTTCTTTAATGCAGTTTACACCGGAATTAAAGTATGACTGTGCCATCACTTCATTCGAATTGTCCTGAATTTCATCATAAACAACACTTTCTTCTTTTTCACATGCAGGTTCATTCTGATTTTTCAGGTTTATTGCTGTCTTCAAAGATTGTTTAACCTGTATTAAGCATGGATTAATTTCCAGAGCTTTGTTGTAATAATTAATCGCTTCATCATATTGTTTATTTCTTACATATACATCTGCTAAATCCTTATATGTATCAACATCATCGGGATTAAGAGCTAAAACTTTCTGATAATTGCTTATAGCTAAATCATAATTCTTTCTTCTTGAATAAGCCAGGGCAATATTACTATATGCCAGAGTTTCATTAGGATTGAGTTTTAATACATTATTAAAACCATCAATGGCAAGTTCGTATTCTTTATTATTTATATACGCCACGCCCAGATTAAAATATGCTTCAATTGACTGACGATTGTAGGACAGGGCTTTTATATAATTTTCTATAGCCAGAGTATATTTACCTTCGTCATTATAAACAATTCCTTTATTATAATAAAATTCATATTCTTTGCTTTTCATAATACTAATCCTTGCTAATCTAAAACTAATAATGCTTATTTATAATAATGTGTTGATTTTATTTTAACTTATTATTATAAATAATTGCAATAAATACATAATTTATTAATTTTTATTTTCACCACAGGCAAAATCATATAAAATGTTGATAGTTAATTAATAAGTATTATGCTTTAATATTTTTAGAGGGTTTATTATACTCAACTTAAATTTGTTTAATGAGTACTTATTATAAATATGGGGCATACTAAATGAAAATAAACACAAGCAGATTTGGCGAAGTGGAGATTGACGAGAATTTAATTTTTAATTTTGTAGAACCTATTTTGGGTTATGAAAATCTTACAAAATTTTTTCTCATTGATCATTCGACTGAATCACCGTTTAAATGGCTTCAATCAGCTGAAAATCCAAATATTGCGTTTCCTATAACTTTTCCGGCTTTTTTTGGAATTGATTATCAATTTGTTATTCCTGAAAACAAATCAAAATTACTGGAAATCACAAATGCAGATAATGTTTTATCGTTTAACATAACATGTGTTCCGCAGGAAAATCCTCAAGAATCCACTATAAACCTTGTTGGACCCATTGTTGTAAATATGGACAATAAAAAGAGTTTACAGTTGGTTTTAACTAATGCAAATTTATCTGTAAAACATAAATTATTTAAAGATGTGCCTCAAAAACCCGCAGAAGTAAAAGTTTAACCACAAATTATCTCCTGCAAGCTAGAACAAGGAAGTTTAAAGACGAAAAAGAAGAAAAGGATTTTTTAGGAGTGAAAATATGCTAGTTTTAACAAGAAAAAAAGGGCAAAAATTAATTATTAACGACAATATTGAAGTTACAGTTCTTGAAACACGTGGAGATACAGTAAAAATAGGGATTCAGGCTCCGAAAAATGTTTCTATTTTCAGGGAAGAAATTTACGAAGAAATTAAAAAGGCAAACTTACAGGCTGTAAATGATATTTATCTGCCCGAATTTGGCAGTACAGTTCATTTTACTGAATCTAAAAAAGATTTTGCCTCCGATTATCTTGATAAGCTTAAATCTGTCTCGACAAAGATCGATACTGAAAAAAAATAATATGCATAAATCTTTGTTATTAAAAGAAGCTCTTGCTTATCTTGAAAATAATGAATTTTTAAAAGCTGCTGAATTTTTTTTAAAAGCCGATGAAAAATATCAGGCGGGTTTTTGTTACCTTTTAACAGGGAACGATTTTGAAACCCAAAAGTTATGGTACAGCCACTGTCCTGATTCTCCGGCAGTTCAATGGGGGAAATGCCTGCTTGATTTTATAAATTTAAGACCCTCTCCAAAAATTCCGTCTTTTTTACAGGTAAGAAACTTTCTGGAAATGGATATGGGCTATTTTATCAAAGCAAATAAAATTCGTTATACCGAAAATATACTTAAAAATAGTGAACTTTTAATGTCAGTAAATCTTGAAGCCTATAAACTTATTGGAAGAGTTTTATTGAATTTTGGTTTTTATAGTATGGCAAAAAACTATTTAAATAAAAGTGTTGAAGTTTTTAACAGAGACCCTGAAACTTATTATTACCTTGCACAGTATAATTATGTAACGGAAGATTATAAGGAAAGCATCAAGGCGCTTTTGAAGAGTCTTGAGCTCAACAGTTATTATATTCCCGCCAGTATTTTATTGGAAAAAGTTAAATTAAAAATGTCCTTAAAAGAAGTGTAGTTAGTTAGCAAAATTGAAGCCATAAAGACTGGTATGGTTTCAATGAAACTTCAAGGCTGCCATAGTTAGCTTTTACACGTATTTTTTCACCGGAAATTAAATCAAATAAAGATTTATCAGCTTTATTAATTAGATGTACAGGCAACTCAATTTTTTCATTTACTGATTTTTCTGACAAATTATTAATTACAAGCACTTTTTGCAAATCAGTCTCTCTTGTATATGAAAATATGCATTTGCTGCCGTTTATCGCCTCTGTTATACTGCCTCTCGACATAGAGGGATTTTCTTTTCTTGCCCTGACAAGATTCTTTACAGTTTTATATATTTTATTTTCCAGATTTTTATCTTCTTTCATCGCATTGTAAAAAATTTCTTTTTTAACTGGACCACGATTTATATCTCTGGAGTCAAAATAACTCATCACATTTAAATCTTTTTCGCCATTTTCTTCCTGCATAAATTCACGTTTTTCAGCTGAATCTTCCGCATATTTCCAGTTATAAGAAACGCCGGCTTCATCGCCATAATAAATTATTGGTATTCCCGGAAGAGAAAAAAGAATGGAAAAAGCCAGACTTATCTTTTTCAGATCTTTATCAAGGAAATTTAACATCCTTCCGCTTACTCCAAGGTCTTTTTTGAATTCCGCACCTTTTAAAACAAGGTTATCATGTATAATTTTTCCTGTTTCGGCATCCAGCATATCAAGTGAAAGCTCGTCCTGCGATCCTAAAAATATTGACCACGAAGCTGAATCAGGAATTTTCGGAGTAAGATTAAAGGCTTCCCAAAAATGCTTCTTGTCAGCTGTTATCAAATTTGCCCACACAGCCTGCGTAAATAAAAAATTATGAGCGATCTGCACCTGTTCAGTTCTTGTTGTTTGCTGATTTGCCCCCAAATCTATTTTTTGTTCTTCCCCGAAATACGGGAAAATATCTTGCGGCCATTTACAGCAAGCTTCTGCCTGAATTATCGAGCCGGGGGCTACAAGCTGTAAAAATGCGCTTAAAAGCTTTATTACTTCAGGAGACGGCGCTATATTTTCATTATCTGATTCGGGTATTTTGTTAAAACAGGGTATTGCATCCAATCTCAGGATATCTATTCCATTATTTGCCCATTGTCCCATAATATCAAGCATATAATATAATACTTCGGGATTTTTCCAGTTCTTTAAATCCAGTTTGCAGGGATAATTAATTTGGATTTTGAATCCTCGGGCTTTTGCCTCGAAAACAAATTCTACAAATTCTTCATTACACGAAGAATAGTCATGAAATGGAAGTATATATAGGATTGTTACTCCAAGATCATTGAGATAATCAAGCATACCGGTTAAATTTCTGAAGGTATTTGGAGTGGTTTCGTCCTCAACTCCAAAACGTTCAGGATAAAACATATAAATAATTTCATCTTTATACCATTGAGAATCCCTTTTGATATCCTGAACCAAAAGATCAGCCGGGCGCTCCGTCTTTGTTTTATTTACAATTTCCAGAAATTTATTATATATTTCACTTTCCTGATTTTTTTCGCAAATCACTTTTATGACATTTCCCCCCGGCTATTACAAATTAAAGCAGTCAGGAATATTATAGTTTTTTTTTAGGCGAGATGGCAAATTTTAACTTTTATTCATTGTTAAAATATTTTGGGGAACTTCGTTCAGCATAAATAGACCGTAATCAAGACTGTCTACTATAGCAAGATAAGCCGCTTCCAAAATATTTCTGCTGACACCTACTGTGTCCCATTTTTCGTATCCGTCGGAAGTTTCTACGTGTACACGAGTTTTTGAACTCGAACCGTCTGTTCCGTCAAGAATTCTTACTTTAAAATCAGATAATTTAAATCTTTCAATTTTAGGATATGAAGGTTTTAATGCAAGTCTTAAAGCACTATCAAGAGCATGTCCGGGACCTTCTCCTTCCGAAACTGTATGAATAATTTCATTTCCTATTTTAACTTTAACAGAGGCTTCTGTGTTTAAAGGGTCAATTCCCCTTGTGTCAGAAACCACCCTGAACCCTTTAAGCTCAAAATAACGGGGCTTTACGCCCATAACATCTCTAACCATAAGTTCAAAGGAAGCATCCGCATCTTCAAACGTAAATCCTTGCCACTCAAGCTCTTTGATGCGTTCAAGAATTTTTCTCATATCGTCGTTAGTCAGCTCTCTTTCGAGATTAATGCCGGAAATCTTATCTTTTAATGAGGCTAATCCTGACTGGTCGCTAATAACAATTTGTCTAATATTCCCGACAGTTTCAGGATTTATGTGTTCGTAAGTGCTTGAATTTTTGGCCACTCCGCTTGCATGCACGCCGGCTTTATGAGTAAAAGAGCTTCTTCCAACATACGGGGCGTGGTCATTTGCTTTTTTATTGGCAATTTCGCTGATTTGTCTGGAAACTGAAACGAGTCCTTTTACATTTTCGCCAATAATTTCAAATCCAAGTTTTAGCTGCAATGCCGGGATTATTGAACATAAATTTGCGTTTCCGCATCTTTCCCCATAACCGTTAAAAGTTCCCTGAACCTGTCTTGCGCCAGCCTGAACGGCTATTATGGAATTTGCAACTGCTGTATCGCTGTCATTATGAGCGTGTATACCTATTATTGCATCGGGTAAAAATTTCTCAGCTTCTTCTGTAATCTCTTTCATCTCGACAGGAAGGCAGCCTCCGTTTGTATCACAGAGAATAATTCTTTCAGCACCCGCTTTGTATGCAGATTCAATAGCTTTCAGTGCATAATCACGATTCTTTTTAAAACCGTCGTAAAAATGCTCCGCATCAAAAAAAACTCTTTTGTTTTTGCTCTTTAAATATACTACACTGTCATAAATCATATTTAAATTTTCTTCAAGCGTTGTACAAAGAGCATGTTCAACATGAAAATCCCATGCTTTACCGAAAATAGTAATTATTTCTGTCCCTGAATCAATAAGCTGATTAAGCACAGCGTCGACTTCGGCTTTGCCGTTCGCTTTTCTTGTGCATCCAAAAGCAGTTATTTTAGCATTCTTTAATTTAAGACTTTTTGCCTGTTCAAAAACTTCGATATCTTTGGGGTTTGCACCGGGCCAGCCGGCTTCAATATAATCAACTCCCAATTCATCAAGCAGGTGAATTATTTTCATTTTATCGTTTACAGAAAAAGATATTCCTTCGGATTGTCCACCATCTCTTAATGTGGTGTCATATATCTCAATTTTGTTTAAAAACATTAGGGTTACTCTTGGTTTTATTTAAATTATTGTTTTATTATAACATTTACCCGGACGCAGTCAAAAAATTCATATTTATTCAGGTTTTAGATATTATGATATATTTAATAATTATTAATATAATATTGGAGTTAAGAGAATAATTATGGTTACTAAAAATTTAAAGAAAATTCTTTATGTTGAAGACGATGCCAATATT
>DYOT01000276.1 GCA_020720345.1 Candidatus Caenarcanum sp. | reverse complement strand
TGTCTTGTCCTGAAATAAGTTTACAAAAACAAATTTAAAATGTAAACAAATGGAAGGACAAAACATTTTTAACACTCAAGAATTTTACTCGGAAGAGATGAAATTAAAAATAGTACAGGAAGTACTTAGCGGTCAATTAACTAAAGCAGAGGCAAATAAGAGATATGAAATTAAAGGTCATTCAAGGATTTTGACATGGATAAGGAAATATGAAAAAAGATTTGGAAAAGATGAAAAATCTTCTTATATAGTAGCCGAAAATTTCTCTCCAATGACCGAGATTGAAAAAGCAGAATTTGAATCAATTAAAAGGGAAAACGACAAGCTCAAACAAGAATTATCTTATGCAAGTATGCGTTTGATTGCATTAGAAACGATGATTGATGTTGCAGAAAAAGAATTGAAAATCAATCTGAGAAAAAAGTGCTTTACCAGACAGTCCAAGAAATCAGACAAAGGGATCAAATAAATGGCGTTGATACTATTTGTCGATTGTTTGGTGTTTCCAGGCAAGCCTATTATCAGTACAAAAGCCGTAAAGTAGCAAGAGAATTTGAATTGGTAATTATATTGGAAACAGTTGTGAAAATACGTAAGCGGCTTAAAAAATTAGGAGTCCGCAAAATGTTGCCAATGCTTAAAATTGAATTGACAAAACATGATATACAAATAGGCAGAGATGGATTGTTTACATTATTGAGAGAAAATGATTTGTTGGTAAAAAAGAAAAAAAAGCGGATAACCACCACAATGTCATTTCATTGGCTACATACGTATGACAATCTTATAAAAGAATTAGTTCCGGAGTGTGCAAATTTGATATGGGTAAGCGATATAACTTATATTGAAACAAGAGAATGTATTTTATATTTATCTTTAATAACAGATGCATATTCAAAAAAAATTGTAGGGTACAGGATAGCAGAAAACCTGACAGCAGCAGAAACTATCAAAGCATTGCAAATGGCTTTGTCGCAAAGGAATAGCCCTACCGAACTAATACATCATTCGGATCGTGGTGTCCAGTATTGCTGTAAAGATTATGTAGGATTGTTGAAAAGCAACAACATAAATATAAGTATGGCAGAGACTGGGAACCCTTATGAAAATGCAATTGCAGAACGAGTCAATGGAACAATGAAAAATGAAATGCTGGAGAATTATCCTCAGATGAATAAAAACGAAGCAGTCCATGCAATCCAAGAAGCAATTTGCATTTATAATGATGAAAGGCCACATTCAAGCTGCGATAATCTGACACCATCGCAAGCACATGGTAAAACTGGTGAATTGAAGAAATTGTGGAAGAAATATCCATATAAAAAAAGAGCTGAAGAAACTAAATAAATATGCGGCTGAGTTTTATTAGGGATAAATGACAAAAATGATTAAAGAGCTGGGGTTGGTAGAACCAACCCCAGCTGACCATTTCAGTCATCAGGTTATTCCTGGCAAGTTGCTCTCCAGCAGAGCTTGTTTCCGCTTTACCTGATGCAGTAAATGTAAATACATTTTAGGATTATTTAATTTGGTAAACGTATATTAGTATTTTATTAAAAAGTGTAAACCTTTTTTAGGACGAGACAA
>DYOT01000275.1 GCA_020720345.1 Candidatus Caenarcanum sp. | reverse complement strand
TACTTTCATTGCAAGGAAAAATAAAATTTTAAATCGCCGGATTTGCCTTGTGGAAATCTGTTGACTGCTCAAAGTTGTATGCTGCCCGCAGCATAATTTCTTCTGAAAGCACAGGTCCTGTAAGCTGTATCCCAATAGGAAGATTAGCAGAATCAAACCCGCAGGGAAGGCTAATGCCGGGAATACCCGCCAAATTTGCTGTAATTGTGCCTATGTCCATAAGATACATGCTTAAAGGGTCAGATATTTTTGAGCCAATTTCAAAAGCAGTTGTCGGGCAGGTAGGAGATATTAACAGGTCTACTTTTTCCCATGCCTTATCAAAATCTTTTTTAATTAAAGCCCTTACCTGCTGCGCTTTTTTGTAATAAGCGTCATAATAACCGGAGCTTAAAGTATAAGTCCCCAGCATAATCCTTCTTTTTACTTCATCGCCAAAGCCTTCAGCCCTTGAATTCATGTACATGTCCATTATGTTTTTAGCATCTTTGGATCTGTGCCCGTATTTTACGCCGTCATATCTGGCTAAATTTGCGCTAGCTTCAGCCATAGCGATGATATAGTAAGTCGCAATCGCATACTGGTTATGAGGTATGGAAATTTCTTCTATTTTTGCGCCAAGATTTTCATAAATCTTGATTGAATTAAGAATAGCCTCTTTAACCTCTGGATTTGTGCCTTCGCCGAGCATTTCAGAGATTACGCCTATCCTCAAGCCTTTAATATCGTGATGCAGAGTAGCTGAATAATCAGGAACAGGTATGTTTATTGAAGTTGAATCCATATTGTCATAGCCGCTAATAGCCTGAAGAGTAAGCGCAACATCTTCAACGCATCTTCCAAAAGGTCCTATCTGATCTAGACTGCTGGCGTATGCCATAAGCCCGAACCTTGAAACACGTCCGTAAGTAGGTTTCATTCCGACAACCCCGCAAAAGCTTGCAGGGAGCCTGATGCTTCCGCCTGTGTCTGTGCCGAGAGAAATTACTGTTTCTCCTGAAGATACAGCAACAGCAGAGCCTCCAGAGCTTCCACCCGGTACCATTTTAAAATTCCATGGGTTTTTTGCTATGCTAAATGCACTGTTTTCGTTTGAGCTTCCCATAGCAAATTCATCCAAATTTGCCTTGCCTATTATCGGAATCATATTTTCTTCAAGCTTTTTGGCAACTGTTGCATTATATGGTGGAACAAAATTCTCTAAAATTTTGCTTCCGCCGGTGGTTGTGTAGCCTTTTGTGCATATAACATCCTTAACAGCTATAGGAATCCCTGCAAGAGGCGGGATATCGGCATTAATTTTAATCCTTTCGTCAACTTCTTTTGCTGTCTTATAGGCTAAATCTTTTGTCAGGGAAATAAACGCCTGAACATTATCTTCAACTTCTTCTATTCTTTTGTATGATGCATCAACAAGCTCAACAGCGGAAATTTCCCTGTTTAAAAGAGCTTTTCTCAGGTCTTTAACTGTATGAAAGCATAATTTTGTAGCCGGCATTATTTACTCCTTTAGTAAAAAAATTTTATATTATTTCAAGTTTATTATAAAATAGATATTTAATAAAATTTAATAAAAAATCGGGACGTAGC
>DYOT01000044.1:5954-8731 GCA_020720345.1 Candidatus Caenarcanum sp. | reverse complement strand
ACTCGCGACCCCTTCCTTGGCAAGGAAGTGCTCTACCACTGAGCTATTCCCGCATACTATTGATTATACATGCGGAAAACTTAAATACAATATTTTTTATATAATTTAAGAGCCTGTCTGGTTAAAATAAAAAATTAGTCCAAAAAACTTATAGATAAAGGTTCGCTTAAGGACTGCGGAAGCATTCGCTTCTTTATAAGTACCAGTTTTATTAATCGGCTCCTTGTTAAAGTGGCTTAGCCACCTGAAACGGCTTGCTTGGCAAGGCGGTGCAGGCTTTAGCAAGACAGCTTCTAAAAAATATGAGAATAATAATACAGATAATCAGTAATGGTATTAACCAGCATAGGAATAATTAAAAGGAAAATTACAGCGCCTACAACAGGCTTAAATACAAAGCTGAGCTGGAAAACGTTTACTTGTGGAGCAACTTTTGAAATAATTCCAAGGATAACGTCCTGGCATAAAGTTGCTATAAGTATAGGAGAAGCTATTTGAAAGCCAATAAACATCACATTGCTGCTTAACATAATGATGTAATCCAGATTTACAAGCTTGTCCAGAGGAATAGATGTCCCATACAGAGGGAAAATTTCAAATCCACGCTGAAATGCCTCGAAAAGCCAGTACAGTCCGCCTATTTCCATATAAATTATGATTCCTAAAAAGGTAAACATTCTTCCCATAATAGATGTTTGGCTTCTTGTATTGGAATCAAACATGCTGGCTGCCTGTAATCCCATTTGCATATTAATCATTTCACCCGCTGCTTCAACAACATTAAGTATCATATTAGCTATAAGTCCTGTTAATGCTCCAAAAACTACATTTAAAATAATGGAAAGAAATAAAGATGTAGTTTGAGGCGGTTCTTGATTCCCGAAAGAGCCTGTAAAACAAAACGTTAACAGTAATGCAAAGCTTACTTTAATAACAATGGGAATATCTTTTCTGCTAAATACTGGCGCTGTCAAAAAAAGCGCCAGTATTCTTGCAAAAATAAGTAACCCGGCTCCGACATATTTATCGAAATTGGGTATCTGTGTTAACAATGTAAAAAAACTATCTGCTGCTGATACTGCCATAATTCTTCTTTTTACTTAATTACAGGGGGGCTGTCAAGTTCAAAATCAGCCATTCCATAGGCTTTTTCTGGAAAAGCAGGAGGCTCGTCAAGCTCAAATTGTTTTGAATCAAGAGCTGTACTGATATCCTGCTCAAAATTAATATCAAAATTGTACGTTCTGGATTTTGTCCAGACGGTCAATTTGTTTTTGACCGGTTTTAAAGATTTTATAAGCAATTCCTGCTTATAACCAAAAATATTTGTAAGTATTTCAGCTTTAAAATTCTTTTCATTATCAAATTTATAATTGATTATTTTTTCGTCAAAAGTTAAAATCCTAAGTTTCCCGGCAGAAAAAAACAGATTTTTATTGATTTCGCTAATAGCGAAACTTTTTGTTGAGAATATTAGCAAACTTACAGTAACAAGCAACAAATATTTTTTCATAATTCTCACTTCCCTGATTGCATTTTTCTTTGTTCTATGAAGTTAGGGGGATAAGCAATATTTTTTGGCATTTTTGTATATGATTGCTTATATTTTTCGTCATGAAGCGGAACTTTTCCCGGATTTTTCATCATATCTCGAATTTCAGGCTTTTTCTCTCCGAAATATTTTTCTTCAAACATTTTTGTCTTGCCGGAATAAAAATTTGAAGGAGGCAGAACCATTTCTTCATTACGGGGAATTATATTAAACGCTATATTAGAAGATTCCATAAAATAATCGTGTAATTCTTTCATGGAAAATCCGCTCATAACCATAATTACAAGAAACACACCAAGGATTTTTGGCGCTGCTGCTATTGTTTGTTCCTGTACCTGAGTTACGGCCTGAACAATACCGACTATAAGACCTATAGTGGCTGCTACTAATACTGTGGGCATGGACAGTATCAACATTACAATTATTCCTTTTCCCATATGTTCCATTAAGAGATCCATGGATTTGTTCCTTTCGGGTTCAGTTAAAACTCTGGACAAGACCGTGTACTATAAGCCCCCATCCGTCAACAGCAATAAATACAAGCAGCTTGAAAGGCAAAGATATAATCGTAGGAGATAACATCATCATACCAAGCGCCAGAAGCACATTCGCAACAACAAGATCAATTACTATAAACGGTATAAATATAATGAATCCTATTTCGAAAGAGGTTTTTAATTCGCTTATTATGTAAGCGGGCGCAACTTCCCAAAAACCAATATCATCAGGAGTTGCAGGAGCTTTCTTATTGAGTGTTTGAACAAAAAATGCCACGTCGCTTTGTCTTGTCTGCCTCATCATAAAATTTTTAAGCGGTTTACTGCCTTCTGCCATTGCCAGAACAATCGAACCTGTCTTCTCATATGGCTTAAGACCTTTCTGGTACATTTCTCCAAACACCGGCGACATAGTATAAAAAGTCAGAATCATGGCAAGTCCTATAATAACCATCCCCGGCGGCACCTGCTGAGTTCCCAGAGCCGTTTTGAGAATAGAAAAGACGATGACAAATCTTAAAAAGCTCGTCATACACATAAAGACAAACGGTATAACTGTCAGCGCAGCCATGACCACCATCAGCTGCATTGCGGGATTCAAATCCTTTAATATACTATCCAGATCCATTATAAATACCCTCTCTCATTTTAGGATTTTTTTAAGTCCTATATAATCCATACTTCCTATGTTTCCCCAATTATCATTCTTAACTTCTTCCGCCATCCTG
>DYOT01000044.1:0-5854 GCA_020720345.1 Candidatus Caenarcanum sp. | reverse complement strand
CATCCTGAGCAGGGAACCCTCTTTGGGGACTAAGTGTTCCCAAAGAAGGGGGGCGAAGGTTCTGTCTATTTGACTATTTCCACCATTTGACAGATTCTTCGGTCGGACAAATCCTCCCTCAGAATGACAATTAGTATTTTTAATACAACCCACAGGAATATTGCTGTCTTCCAGCTTTGTTAAAAACTGACATCCTTTAGAGCAAACAGAAACAAGAAATCTTTCCCTGCCTGCTGTCAGAACATAAATATTTTTTCCTGCTTCAACACGGAGGCTGTTTTCAATTTTTAAAAAATTGTTTTTTTCTTTGCCTGAAAAATTAAATAAGTTTGCTAAAAGTCCTGTCATCTTTCTGTACTCCTTCTAAACATCGTCTTCTATCTCATAATCGCTGAAGTCAAATTCAGAATCGTCTATTTCTTCTGAAATTTGACTATTTACTGAATTGGTATTTTTCATTCCTTCATTAATATTTTGATTCACAACGGCAACGGGTTCGGGCTTAATAGGTTTTGCGTCATTATAGACTTCTGTAATTTTAACTCCGTACTTATCACCGACAATAACCAGTTCACCTGCTGCAATCTGCTTTTCTTCAACAGTTAAATAAATTTTATTGTGGGAAATCGACGCCAAATCAATTACCAGACCTTCTACAACCTGTCTTAGGTCGCCCAGCCTTATTTTAATTTTTTCAAATTCTGCGCTTAACTCAACTTCAAGGTTATCCCATATATTTCCTGTTATTTCTTTCATTGTTTCTCTCCCATTTTCATCATCTAAGTTAATTAAAATACTCGGGTCCGGATTTATATTAAGTGCGAAATCCTTGTAATTTTTGAACATCATGGAATAAAGATTGCTTTTTTCAAGAATAACAATGTCTTCAGGTTCAAGGTTTTTAATTTCTTCAAGTGTAATTCTGGAATGTCCGGCAATTATATCCGTTTCTACATAGCACTTATTAAAATAATTAAGTTCCATAGGGGCTTCGATTTGGGGCAAGGATCTTATACTCCTTATTAAAAATTGTGGAAATATAAATATTATTTTTCCTTCTTCATCTTTTGTATTTCCAGAAATGTAAAAAGAAAGATAAATGGTTTTTTCTTTTTCATTATTGAGGCTGTGTTCAATACTTTTTAACTCCTTGGAAGTGAGGAAATTTTCACTTGTTTTTTTGTATAAAAATTCATTGAACGCTTTAAGTATTGCTGCTTCAAGATCAGTAATATCTTTTAACTTCAAATAACCTGTTTCTTTAGCCCTGTCGCCCAGTGAAGTCCTTAAAATAAGATTTGCGGCAGTATCGGAAATTTTTATTGTAACGGTGTGTTCCTGAGAAATATTTATTTGGGTCACAAAATAATCATTGTTTTTTCCTACGGTAGAAGGAGCATCAAAAATCCCCACCAGTTTAAGTTTCACTGCTGACAACATAAATTCACTTGCTGCCCCAGAGAGTTTATTGCTGAAGATTTTTTCGTATGAATCAAAAAAACAATTCAGAGTCACTTCCCTACCTTTACCCCGCTTGCCCGAGCCTGAAGTTATAATTTTCGGGCATAATTCTCCCTACTATAGCTTCTAACGATAAAACTTTTAGACTCGTTTGGCATCAACTATATAAAGTATTTGCGGGATATTAGTTAAAAATTTTTTGGGGTGTAAAAAATTATAATGATTTTTATTGAAAAGGCAAAAAATATCATTATTGCTTCATATATTTAAATTAAACAAATACACAATTACTTTTCGTATAGCTGTTTTGAGTTTTATATTAGAAAGATTTCTTATAATAGAAAGAATAAATTTGAAATATTTTAATTTTAAATTTCCATAATACTTTTCAGCCAGTAAGCTTATTTCCTGTGAAGTATTTTTAATATTATTTCTGCTTGTGCTGAAACCGCCCATACGGAAATTAGAAATTACAGCAGGAATATATTTTGCCTTATGTTTATATTTAATTAACGCTTTTAAATTAAAATCATGATCAGCACATATTTTACAACTTTCATCATATTCGCCAATTTTTTCAAATAATTTTCTAGTATAAAAAATAGCCTGATGACAAAGGCAGTTGGAGGCAAGCGTAATTTTATCAGTATTTGCAAAAGATTTTATCCAATTTGCCCCATTGGGTTCAATTACGTTAATATCACCAAAAAAAAGTTCTTCTTTTGAATTATTTAAATATGGAATAACCGCTTCAATTATATTTTCAGAAAAAAAAGTGTCTCCGGCATTTAAAAATAGCAGAAAATCTCCGCTTGCATAGCTTACAGCCTTATTCATTGCGTTAAAAATCCCGGTATCTTTTTCAGAGACCAAAATATCAATATTTTGCCTGTGTTTTTCAAGAATATTAATTGTTGAATCTGACGAAGCGCCGTCAATCACAATATATTCAATATTTTTATATGTCTGCATAATTACAGATTTAATTGTTTCTTCAATTAAGTCCTGCGCATTATAGCAAACCGTAATTACTGTGATTTTCATTTATGGAGCAAAAAGTTCTTTTAGTATTTGGAAAAATGAATATTTCATTAAAGGCTCATATTTAAAATCCCCAAATTTCGGAACCAATGTATCTTCAAAGAAATATTCTGCTATTTCGCTTTCAAGCATTGCAATTAAAACAACATCAGGCTTTTCTTCCAGAAAGGTATAGGAATTATAGGTCTTATAACCTGCATATTCCTGCCCGTCTTCGAATCTTATATCGGCAATCCCTATTATGTTAAGCTTGCTTATATCATAATTTTCCCTGATTTTATCAAAGGTCATACTTGCCCCATAAATCATAACTTTTTTGTTTTGATATTTTGTCGCAAGTTTATCAATTCTTTTTTGAAAATTTGTTTTTATTAAATATTCTTCAATGTTATCATTTGTTATTTTCATAATTTTCCCTTTATTGTTTTATTTCAAGCTTAGAAACAATATTTTCTATTTCTTCATTATATATTGACCAATGAGTATAAAAGAATAAAAATAAGAAATTTAAAGAATGAGACATTTCTATAAGTTCTTCATCCTTGTTGTCAAAATCAACAAGCAAATTATCAACATTCAATATTTGGCAAAACAGAGAATATTTTAAAAAAGGATTCAGGTCTATTAATTTTCTCATTTTTAAATACGTGTCTTTTAATATTTTTAAATTTTCAGAAAATCTTTTAGGGTTATTATTAAAAAGTTCTTCTATTTTCTCTTTTAAAGGTTGCTTCTCACTAGCCCATTTTTCTCTCAATTTTTGAATAAAAAGATTTTCTTCAGATGTTAAATCTTCTCTTCTATATTTTTTATATTCAATTATCATTTTAGTTTTTCTCTGCTCATGAGGATAATTTTTGTCCAAATCAGGATTATAATACGGCATAAAACCTTCTTTAACCCCTGAAAAAATAAAGTTTTTTAATTCTTTGTCATTTTGGGACACAAGATTAAATTCTTTTATTATTCTTTTTTTTCTTATGGCAAGTTCATTTTCTGTTAATTCAAACTTGCTTAAACACGATTCAACATCAATTATTTCATCCGTGTAATTCTCAAGAGCTTCTTTTAAAGTTATATGGTCAAATCCTTCAAGATAAACACCGCCTTCTGTGGCATTAATTAGTTTAAGTTGAGAAGCATATTCCCTGGCAATTTTTTGAAAGTACAAAATAAATAAATAATAATCAGGTCTGGTAAAAAGCATTAAACCATTTAGCCCCTTAACCTGAATTAAATTCGTGTTTAAAAACTTTTCATGTCCGCTTAATTCTTTCTGGCTTTCCTGATTAACTTTAAATTCTGCATAAGCAGAACCTTGGGAATAACATTTGTTATCTGTATAAGCCAAATCCTGTCCAATAAATATTATTTTATCGCATCCCATTAATTTGGCTGCATAAAAACAATTTATAGAAACAGTTCCGGCCGTTTCATAATAGTTTAAGTCTTTTATTCCCATAACACCGGCAATCCATTTGCATACAGGCATAGTCTTGTTATAGTAATTAAAAAATCTTCTCGGGCTTACTTCAAAAAGCTCAGAATATGAAGTTGCCGCTAAAATCAGATTTACATCTTTAACCTCCGGTATATCAATAATTTCCTTGAAATTGTCAATAGCCATAACAAAATCAGGAATAATACCATGCCTGACGGCAGCTTTAAAAGCCACTCCCACACAAAATATAACAAGTTTATCCCTGTAGTGTTTTAATTCTTCAATATTTTTATCAAGAGAAGGACCTGCAGATATTATTACCGCTGTTTTGTTTTTAAAGCTGTCTTTAAGGACATGAAAATCCTGATTATCTGCAATTCGGGGAATATTATTAAATAACAAAGCTGTCCAAGCTTGGTTTTTAAGCCATAAATTGTTATAATTCTGCTCAAAAATAGAGTGCAAATTAGTTACTTCTTTTTTAATTTCATTAAATTTAGTAATTTCATTGCTTTGATAGTATTTGGATGCCACAAAATTAAGATTATAGCCCTTAAAAAACAGCTTATTATAAGCCTCCTGTATTTCTACTTCTGTATTTGTGATTATGACAGTTTTTTTAGCTAATTCATCGGAAAAATCCACACATTCAAGAGCTATTCGCAAAAAATCGAGATCAGGCTCATGTAAAATAATATTGCCTTTAAGCCGTCGGGTAAATTCTTTGAGCGTATAGCCCAACCCTATTCCGCATAAAAATGTTATACTTCTTTTGCAGTTATGCTGAATCCCGGAGCATGTTTCCACCGCAGCCCAAATCGGGTCAATCTCATCATCAACAGCTATACTATTTTTATATAATATATTATCTCCTGATTTAGCCTCATTAATTTCATAATTCGCCTGCAAATCGGCATGATTAAGTATTTTATTTGCCAGTTCAGGATTATATTTTGATATAATCTGAAGATTTTTTTCAAGAAAACTATTTATAACGACCAATTTTATAAACCCACTAAACCCTTTACCCAGTTATTATCTTGATATTTTATCATTTATTGGTTTAATTTACTTGCATTAATTGTATGAAATATGAAGTTTTTGACACCTTGAAAAATTTTTATCAAAATAAATTTATTAACTGCAATAAAAGGAAAATTTAAAATGAAAATACTTGGAATAATTCCCGCAAGAGGCGGCTCAAAAAGAACCCCGCGAAAAAATGTTAAACTTCTTGCAGGAAAACCATTAATAGCGCATACAATTGAAGCCGGATTAAAATCAAAATACATAGATAAAGTTGTTGTTTCAACAGAAGATTCTGAAATTGCAAAAGTAGCAGCTGAATACGGAGCAGAAATAATAATTAGACCTGAAGAACTTGCTATTGATACAGCAAAAACAGCTCCTGTAATGGTGCATGTTGTGGACGAACTTGAAAAATTCGGTTATATTCCTGATATAGTCGTTCTTTTGCAAGCCACTTGCCCACTTAGAGACGAAATAATTATTGATTCCGCACTGGAAAAACTTATTAATTCAGATTATGATTCGATTTTTACCGCCGCAAAAATAAGAAAAAGTATGCCTCTCTGGAAAAAAGGCTTTGACGGCAAGAATACTGCTTTATATGATTATCATTTCAGACCGAGATCCCAAGAAACACATCTTATGGAAGATATATACGGAGAAAACGGGTCTTTTTATGCTATAAAAATAGACGCTTTCAGGAAGCATAAAGATTTTCTCGGCGAAAATGTTGATATTTATGAAATGACATGGGGGCATTGCGATATTGACACCCCTGAAGATTTTGCCAGAGCTGAAAAACTTATGCTGGAAAAAATGAGTAAGAATTTATAAATATTTAGCCAATCTCGCATACTGCGAGTTGTTTAAAAGCATTAAAAA
>DYOT01000043.1 GCA_020720345.1 Candidatus Caenarcanum sp. | reverse complement strand
TGCCACATGAGAAAGCGGCTACTTATTGGTGCAGCTATAGCTGCCTCGCAATGACGTGAATTGTATGCCAAAAGGATTAATCCAATTATATTATACTCGACTTGCAACAGCGTCATCAACAATTTTTGGAGTAATTAAAATAATCAGCTCAGTTTTTGTATGTTCGTATGTTTTATTCTGAAATAATTTTCCCACTACCGGCAAATTACCGGCAAAAGGAATCTTTCCAATTATTTCAACATTATTTTCTTTTACAAGCCCTGCTATGGAAAGTGTTTCTCCAGATTTAATCCTTACATCCTGAAGAATAACTTCTCTTGTAGAAATCGGGGTTACTTTTATTGCTGCCGCAGGCGTTCCGCCGACCTGAAAATCACCTATCGAAATTTCAGGAAGAGCATTTGTTATTGAAGGGCGGACTCTCATTGTTACATAGTCATCGTCGCCTATTTTTGGCAAGATATTTAACACTATTCCGACATCTGCTATGTCCGCATTATATGTTATGGATGTTTGCGTAATGGTGGTTGTAACTTTGCTTACCACCTGATCAGTAATTTTAATAAGGGATTCGCTGTCATCAAGAGCAAGAATATGAGGGTTTGCTATAAGTTTTGCCTTTTTATTCTTAATCAAGGCCTGTAATTTAACTGCAAATTGTTTCTTGCTGAGATTATTGAAAGTATCTAAAACAACACCTGACTGATTTGGCTGTGAAACATAGTCGTAATTGTTTGAAAGACCACCCAGTACGGAGTTGAAGCCGCCGCTGACTCCGCCGTCCTGGCTGTTAAATTCCAGCCCTAAGTCACTATTATTATCTTTTTTCAGCTCTATAAGAGAAACTTCTATTGATACCTGTTTTAATGCCTTATCAAGTGTTTTTATAGCTTCTTCAGCCATTAAAATATCTTCCTGAAGCCCTGCGACCAATACAGAATTTGTTCTTGTATCAGGGATTACAATTGCTCCGCCGTCATTGTTGCTTATTTGGATAGGCTGGGTTGAAGCTGAAGTTTTCTGGATTTTTATTGTGCTTGCAAGCTTGCCGGCATCGCCAAAATTATCACCGGGAACAAGCTCCTGAACTTTTCCTTTTATAACTTTAGAATCAACAAGGGTGCTTTGCCCCATTGAAGTGCCTTGGGATTCCTGTTGCTGCTGTCCTGAAGCCGCTGGAGCTGAAGAACCGGGAGACATTTCTGCAAAAGCTGCCCCTGCCGCTTTTTCGTCAACTTTATAACCTTTATTAAATATGCTTGCTTCAAGAATCTGGGCTACATCGACAGAATTTGAATTGTTAAGCTTAAAAGCTTTTATACATCTTCTGTTTAAGCCTTTTCTCGCCATTGCAGGTCTTGAAGCTATAAAAACAGTATTATCAGACATCCTTGCCTCTAGCTCCTGACTTTTTAAAATTATTCTCATAGCATCATTTAGAGAAATTTTCTTGAGTTCTGCGGTAATATTTCCCATAACGCTCTGGTCTATAACAATGTTCCTGTGTCCTTCTTTGGCTAAAATTCTTAAAATTGAAGGCACATCAACGTCTCTTAAAACAAGGTCAATAGTTAAAGTTTCAGGAAAATAATTGACTTCAGGCTCAAGATTTATTAATCCGCCGTTTTTATTAATGGAAGGAAGAGTTCTGCCGCCGAAAGCTGTATTTGTATTAGCAAGGGTTGAAATTGTCCCGTCGTTAATTTCATTAAGAGAGTTGACTCCTGCATGTTTTTCCAGAGCAAAAGCAGGTATATTAATTAAATATGCGAGTACAAGCGATGCAAGCAGACAGTTAAGGATTTTTTTTGGATTGTTGACAAGTTTCATATGAATACCTCTTTTTTAATTGATTAATTGTGCGAATTTTTAACAATTTGAACACTTTCACCGCTGTTATCGGTAAGACTTTTTAACGTTTTTGTAATAAATTTTCCGTCTATTTCAAAACCAGCCTTTAATTCCTGAGGATTTATACTTAAAACTTTTATATTATTGAACTTTTCATTCAGGTTTAAAGCCATAATCACTCCATCCACCTCAGTTATAACCTTATTTCCGATAAAACCTTTTATTGTGATTGAATCTCCGGGTTTAGGAGGCGGGGCAGGAAGAGAATTCATCCCCGACAAAGAGGGCGCACCGGGCAAAGAAGGAAGACTTCCAATATTTCCGGCTCCCGGAATAGGAGGCAAACCGCCGGGCAAAGGTGTATTTGCGTTTGAAGATTCGTTAAAAGGCATGAAGTTGCTTTCGCTGTATGAAAACGGATCCTGTTTGCCGGAAGAACTTCCTAAAAGATTCATCAGCGTTGATTTACTGCTCGGTTTAATTTTTTGAGCCGAAATTTTTTCCTGTTTTACTTGCTGTTTTAACGCTTGTCCTTCTTCTGGTAAATTTTCATGCTGAAGAGCTAACGCATGTAGTTTAGTAATCGATTCATGTAACGTGTACTTGTCTGGCAGCTTTGCTGCTTTCAACATCTTTCCATCAGGGGATAAAGTCTTTATTGTTTGCTGAATAGACCCTGAAACCAGTTCAGGGTGACGATTTTTTTCAGGAAGACCAGGCACTTTTGACTGCAAATTAGCCTGAGCAATCTCTTTATGAGAGCTACCGGCTGTATTTACTTTTACATAGCCGTAATAATAGTATGTACAGCCAAAAAACAGTAATACTACAAACAATATAAATATTTTACCGATTTTTTCTTGTTCCATCATTGGATTATCCTTTTTCTGATTTTTGTTCAGGGTCTTTTGGCTCTTCTGGTGCCGGCTCTTCTACAACGGTTTCAACTTTTTTATATGTTGAACCCTGAATAGTAAGCTCAATTTTAGGATTGGGATTATTTTCGTCGCTTTTGGAAATTTTGGCTGAAATCCCATTTATTATGAATTTTCTTTGATAATTTTCAAGAAGATTTACAAAACCCAATGCCTGTTTGTAATGCCCCACAATTTTAACTTCAAAAGGTTTTTCCCATATAGCCAGAGGGCTAACCTGTTTTTCTTTGGAATTTTTCTTTTTCTTTTTTTGTGTACTTTTTTTAGATTTTTCTTTATTTTTTTCTTCCTGGGGATCTTTTATTTCAAGCTCCTTTTCTTTTCTGCAATCAAGGGCTATTATTTTTGTTCCAGTGTTTATGGAAAAATTTTCAATATCTATAAGGAAAAATTCATCCTGAAATTCTGAAGGTATTTGAATTTCAAAATCTGCCACCTGATTATTAAGTTTTTCAAGCTCTACAAAAAGCTTTTTGTTATCCTTAAGCTCTTCGACACTTTCCTGAGTTTGTTTATAGGTATCTAATGTTTGAATATATTGTTCTCTCAGGTTTAAATAGCTTTCAACAGCAGGAAAAAATATCCGCACTATAAAATACAGCGTAAGTGCCACCGGAATTAACATTAATAATAAAGTTTTTTTAGAATTATTCATTATCTGTTTGCCTTTTTCTTGAATAAGTTAAGCCCTTCATCGCCGCCACTTCGGCTTTCACTTACGTTTCACAATAGAGGTTTCTATTTCGAATTCATAAGCACGCGTTTTCTCGTTAAATTCAAGTCTTGAAATTTTAGCGTCTGAAAGAAGTGAATTTTGGTCGTTATTCAAACTGAAAATAAATATGGAAGCCGCCATTAACGGTTTAATCTTTTTATTTGTCGGAATTATGCCTGAAATTTTCAAATTTGATTCTTTATCTCTTGGGTTTCCGATTTTTTCAATATTGAGAACAATTATATCTTTGGGCATTTTTACGGCTATTTCTTTTAAAATATCGCTCCAGGGCAGAAAAGAACTATCAACTTTGCTCTTAACAAGAATTTTTAATTTTGCCATTTCTTTTTCTTTTTTTAAATTTTTTCTAAAAGTATTAAGCTTAGTTTCTTCAGCTTCTAATGTTTTTATATTTTCTTCAACGTTTATAAGATTTTTATCAAGGCTTGCTGTCATTTTTTTAACCGCTATCCATCCTCCAAAACTGACAGCAAAAGTTATAAGAATTGCAATAATTAAAATCAATGCAAAAACCTGATTCCCCATATTAGAAGAAATCTTTTTATTCGCCGCCTTAAGCGTTAATTTGGAAGATTTTCCAAGGCTTCCTATAAGATTTATGTTAATGGTCTTCAATTTTCAAATCCTTTCAAAGCTAAGCCAATGCTTGTAGAAAGAGCAGGAAGATTAATTTTTTCCATATTTTCAAAATTGTGAGAAATATTTTTTAACGGATTGCACAGCTCAGTGCTTATTTTTATTTTATTTGCGATATATTTATCAATATTATCAATACATATTCCGCTTCCGCCAAGAATTATGCTGTCTATTTGAGTATTTTCACTATTCTGTGAATTATAAAATTCAATAGTTTTCTGTATTTCAGATGCAATATTGCTATAAATTCCTCTTGCTATATTTGAAGCCTTGTTTAAATCAGGACTTAAAGAAGCGTCCATTCCGGGAAGCATTAAGCCATATTGCGGCAGCCTTTTTTCAGTTTCTTCACTATTTATTTCAAAGCCTTTCATTAAGGATTCAATTAAGTTCTTTTTACCTGTCTGCACATTATGGGAAAAAATAGGCATGCCGTCTTTAATAATGCTTATGTCAGTGTTTTCATAGCCAATCAAAACTGAAACATAAACCGAATCAGGATTATTAATCATTTCTGCATCTGCAAGTGTTCTTATCATGGCAAAAGAAGAAACATCAATTGAGCCGACTTCAACTCCGGCTTTGCAAACAGAGTCTACAAGATTTCTTGCAACGGCTTTTGAAAGCGCGCAAAGAATTACATCAATTTTATTTTGTTTTTGAGTCTTTTCTAATACCTGAAAATCAACATTCATGTCATTAACAGAAAAAGAAACATACTTTGAAGCTTCCTGGGGAACTATTACTTTTAATTCCTCAAGAGGCATATCAGGAAATGCGACGGTTTTAATGAACAAATTATGACTTGAAACTGAAATATTAACCTTTTTTATATCGGGGATATTTTCTTCAATTATTTTTTTTAAATTTTCGGTAAGCATATCAGGATTGATTATTGCTCCGTTTCTAATAATTTCTTCCGGGAATTTTTTTTGAGCAAGGCTTATAAGCTTACGTTTGCCTTTTTCAAAAGAAATAGAAGCAATAGTAATCTTTTCCGGTGAAATATCAAGCCCGGTGCAAATATTTGCTGATTTATGAAAAAAATTTAACGCCATCTCTAACACTCACATGTTTTTATTTAAATCAGGGGGAAAGCCCGTATTTTTATAATACACATGTTTTTTAAAAATTTTAAGTATCTGAAAACAAAAAACACAATTCCGATTTTTAGAAATTGCGTTTTTGTTAATATGATTGTTTTTCAGCTTAAAAATTGTTCTTAATCATTTTTAATATTTCAAAATCTATTTCTGATTTTCAGAAATACAGATGGCTGATTATTTTATATCAAATCTTCTTTAACCGCTTTCATAGCTGCCTGTGTGCGGTCTTCGACTTCAAGCTTCTGGAAAATATTTTTAATATGGGTTTTTACAGTATTAAGACTTATGCAAAGAGTATCCGAAATACCCTGATTGCTATGACCTTTTGCAATTAAATTAAGAACATCTACTTCTCTTTCTGTAAGGTCAGACATAGACTCGTTTTTAAGGAACTTGCCAAACCTGTCAACAAATTTATCGAGAACAATTTTGGCAATTCTGGGATCAAGCCAGGAAGCCCCGTCATAAGTACTTTTTATGACCGCAACAAGGATGTCAGGGTCGACATCTTTCATGCAGTAGGAATTTGCTCCTGCCGCAAGTGCGTCAAGTACATCATTCTCGCTTTCGTGAGAAGTCAGCATAATTATTTTAGTAGAAAGCCCCGCTTTCTTTATTTCTTTCGTTGTCTTAATGCCGTCCATTATAGGCATCCCTATGTCCATCAAAATTACGTCAGGATTAAGTTTTTTTGCGGCTTCAATACCCATTTGACCGTCATTAGCTTCTCCTGCAATTTCAATATCATCAAATTGTTTAAGAGTGGTCTTTAAACCCACGACAGTAAGTTTTGAATCATCAACAATAAGAACTTTTATAGCTTTTTTCTCACTCATTTTATTTTTCCTATGCTTTAATTACAGGCAATGTAAATTTAAATACGCTTCCACCTTTTTCAGAACTTTCAGCCCAGACATTTCCATTATGCTGAATAATTACCTGATATGAATAATACAGTCCAAGACCTGCTCCTGAAGGTTTTCTGCCTTTGCTAAGCGCAAACCTCTGAAATAATAGAGATATATCTTCTCTTGCTATCCCTATTCCGTTATCTTCCACGCTTATTATGACATTATTGGACAGATCAAGCGTCTTTGAAAGGGTGGTATAACTATCAGTATCAAAGACGGGCTTATAAATTCTTTTTTCTTTTACAAGTTCAATATAACAGTTAATGAACCCTCTGTGAATACCGTTATTTATTGAATTGCTTATAATATTATGCAAAACCCGCTTAATTTCACGCTTATCAGCTTTTACAAAGATTCTTTCCTCATTGCTATTTATATTTATCTGAATTTTCCTGTCATCAGCAAGAGATTTTATCTGGCTAACAGCGTCTTTTAAAAGATCCACAACATCAAACTCGGATTCGAACAGCCTAACGTTTCCACTATCGTAGCGATAAACTTCAAGCAGTGTTCCTATCATTTCAAGAGACGAGTTATTGGTGCTTTTTATGAGCTCGAGCACATCTCTTTGCTCTTCGGAAATATCGCCGTAAGCCCCCTTGAGCAAATATGTAACTGTTTGATTTTCTGCAAGCATAGGGACTTTGAGGTCATGAGTAAGAGTGGCTACAAAATTATCCCTTAAATGTTCCTGTTTTTTTAAATTTACAGACATCTGGTTAAAGGTAAGGGCAAGCTGAGCCATCTCGTCATTCCCCCTAATCAAAACTTCATGGTCGAGATCACCCAAGGCAATTGATTCTGCGGCGTCTACAAGCCTCAATATAGGGTCTGTTATTGTTCTCGCAAATATAGCCGCTATAAATATAGCTGCTATTAGACTTATTATAGCAATAATTCCCATTGATTTTATATTACTATCGCCGGTCATAATAAACTCATTTTTTGGAATACCTATATAGTAATAGCCTATAATTTTATTAAAGTAATCTTTTATAGGAATAGCAGCCAGCGTAAATTCATCAGGATTATTAATCTGCATTCCATCAAAATAAGCTCCTTTATCTATTTTTAAAGATGACGGATAGATATTACTGTTGGAATTTATGATTGAAGCTTTATCATTGTCTGCTTTATAAAAAATTACCGTTGCATTTGTAAGATTCTTAATTTCTTTAGGAATTAAACTTTTCTTTAATGATTTTCCTACTAACAAGACCGACGAAATTTTATTATTTCCGGTAAAAACAGGAATCGCAACTATATTATACAGATCATCGTCAATTTTTTCTCTTGAAGAAAAAACTTCTCCCAAAAAAGCAATATTAACTATTCTATGAATATTGTATGAAGAAACTTTATCCGGCTGAGCGCTTTTTATTCTGAAATTGTCATCTCTTGCAATAAGAGTACAAAAATCAAGATCATTGCTTTTCTGTAATTCTTTTAATATGCCTTTTCCCCTGGAGCGGGCATTGCTAATTTTTTCAAGAATGTTTTGAGCTAATAGCCTAAGTTCATTTATTTCCGTGCTATTTTTTTCTTCAAGAATCTTTTTATTTAATTCTAATTGAATATTTGAATTCTCATGTGTACTTTGATTAATAATATCAGTTGAAACATTACCAATAACCATAAGAGGGATAGTAATTGTAAAAAGTACCAATGTTAAAAGTTTTGTAGTAATAGTATCTATGGATTTTAAAAATTTACTTAATTTTTTGCTAAAGAATTTAATCGGATTCATTTTTTTATTTTCCAGCTTTTTATAATAAATTATTGTTTTTAAGTTTTGCTTTTATTTTATCGAGTCCTATTTGAATGATTTTTGAAACTCTTGATGAAGTTAAGTCTAATTCTGCAGCTATTTGCTTTACTCTTTTATTGTCATAAAATCTCATTTCAAGGATTATTTTCTCTCTGGCAGGAAGTTCTTTTATGGAATCCCTAATGGCTTTGCATATTTCAAGAAATTCTGCTCTTCTCTCAGGTGTATCGGCTGTATCTACTATCTGAACAGGATTGTCAGATTCAGAAAGTTCTTCCAGCGAAAAAATGGTTTCATATATAGCTTCTCTAACGTTGCTTCTATTTAATTCATCATTTTCTTCGCATTTTTCATTTTCATATTCTTTTGAGAGATGTTTACAGGAATACCATTTATAGCGCTTCCGAAATTCGTTTCTTATAGCCCATTTAATTGCTGTGGCTAAATAAGCATAATTGGGTTCTACTTTAGGCTGAGAAGACACAATAATATAAACAGCAGTCGCTCCAATATTTACAAGGTCTGACATTTCTATAATATGCTGGGAAAAAGCCAGTCTTGAATATTCAATCCGTGCTACTGTCTTTATGAGGTCTGAATATTTATTTACTGTTTTGGCAAATAAATTTTTTGACTGGTCTGAGCTTTGCATATTAAATTATCTTACCGCATCTATACCTGACTTAAATTTTTCTCCAATTTATTAAAACGTGGACTTATTATAAATCCTATAGAAATATTACACTTTTTTACAATAAAAATGAACGCTTTTATGAAAACTTTACATTATT
>DYOT01000042.1 GCA_020720345.1 Candidatus Caenarcanum sp. | reverse complement strand
TTTCACCCGATAAATGTCGGCAGGCTGGCGATAGGCTTAAAGCCTTATGCGATTTCCTGTACACCATACGGCATAATAAGGCTTCTTGAAGAATATAATTTAGAAATTGAAGGAAAACATGCTGTTATTATCGGTCGTTCTAATATTGTCGGCAAACCGCTTTCATATTTGCTTCTTAACAGAAGCGCAACCGTTACAGTATGCCACAGCAGGACAAAAAATTTGGCAGAGATATGTTATCAGGCTGATATTCTGGTTGCAGCGGTCGGGATTCCTAAATTTGTCAAGTCTGACTGGATAAAAGACGATGCTGTAGTGATTGATGTAGGTATTAACAGGACTGAAGAAGGCAAGTTAGTCGGCGATGTTGATTTTGAAGAAGTCGAAAAAAAAGCCGGCTATATTACGCCAGTTCCCGGTGGAGTAGGTCCTATGACAATAGCCATGCTTCTTTCTAATACTTTAGAGTTGTTTAAATTACAGAATAATTTGGAGGATTAATGAAATTAATCGGTGAAAATATACATATAATCTCTAAAAAAACCAGAGAAGCTATAGAAAATAAAGATACAGCCTATGTTTTAAACATGGCAAAAAGACAAGCGGCGGCCGGAGTGGACTGGATTGACTTAAATATAGGTCCTGCAAAAAAAGGCTGGGCAGGTACTATGGAATGGCTAGCTTCAACTATTCTTAAAGAAATTCCTGATGTGAAATTCTCTTTTGACACTACTAATTATACTGAAATGGAAGCAGGGCTAAAACTGGTAGGAAATTCCAGCGAATGTGTGATTAACAGTGCCAGTGGCGATAAGGAAAAATTGGAAAACATGTCCAGACTGGCTGCTGAATACGGAAGTTATCTTATCGCTCTTACTCTTGGCAGTGAGACAGGAATCCCTAAAGATCCTGAGGGCAGGCTCGAAATTGCTATGACAATACTTGAAAAAACATCAGAAATGGGAACAGATAACACAAAAATATTATTAGACCCTCTTGTTTTACCGGTAAGTGTTGACCAGTCGCAAATTATGGCGGCTCTGGATTCGATAAGAGTTTTTAAAGAGTCTTTTGATCCTCCAGTTATGACAACTATTGGGCTTTCCAACGTATCAAACGGTAGTCCGAAAGAAATAAGACCTATAATTAACAGGATTTTTGCGGTTATGGCTATGGGCTGCGGTCTTGATTCCGCAATTGTCGACGCTTTTGACACAGAACTTATAAGAGTAGTGCGGGTTGTTTCTTCTCAAGCTCCTGAAAAAGATTCTGATAGTGTTTTGATTAATCTTCACAACATTATGCAGGATTTCGGAGGGCTGGAAGATTTGGCTTATAACAAGGACAATCCCGAAGAAGTAGCTATTTTCAAGACAGCAGAAATTTTGTTTAATAAAAACATCTATGCTCATAATTATTTAGAGTATTAGAAGCCGTCTGGTTAAAAATTAAATATACCGCTCTTAAATTAAATTTCAGCTTTTAAAACACATTTGCCGGTTTTAACGGAAACTAACTCATTCTGGTATTAAATTATAAAGTTTCGTGAGACATTCCGGGTTTGATAATTCTTTCCGCAGGGATTATAAAGCCAAATACCGAACCTTCGCCGAGGCTGCTTTCAAACCAGATTTTACCACCTAGTATTCCGGTTAAATTTCTAGTTACAGAGAGCCCTAAACCTGTTCCCCCATATTTTTTTGCCATAGTTCCGCCGGGTTTTTTATATTCGTCAAATATTTTAGGCTTGTCTTCTTCAGAAATTCCAATACCAGTGTCAAATACCATAACCATAAGGTATGACTTGTCTGTATAGTTAGGATTAATTTTAATTCCGGAAGCTTCGATTGTTTCAAAATCAGGACAGCTTAATTTAACCCTGATAGAACCTGCATCTGTAAATTTTATGGCATTTGTAAATAAATTAAGAAGAATTTGTCTTAACATATTTTCGTCAGAATAAATGTTTTTTCTTCCATTTTCACTAAAATCAAGTGTGAAAATAATATTTTTTTCACTAATTGTATTTTCCAGGTCGTTTTTTACAGATTCGACAAGTTCAGTAACGTCAAATACTTTGTATTCCGGCTGAATTTGCCCAATTTCCATCATAGAAAGAGAAACTATGTTATTTATGAGCGCCAGCAAATTATTGGCGTTTTTATTGATAATAGAAACATATTTTTCCTGTTTTTCGTTCAAAATGCCGCATATTCCGTCCAGCATTCCTTGTGAAAAGCCTATAACAGAATGGACAGGATTTTTAAGTTCATTTGAAAAACTTGCAAGAAAACCGCTTCTGTAATGAGCTGTTTTTACAGCTTTTTCATATTCAATCAGCAGTTTTTCAATAATTTTTTGATTTTTTGTAACGTCCCGCAAAGAAATTATTATATCTTTGTCGTTATTAATTCGCGCACAGGAAATATCTGTTATAACATCCTGCCCGTTTTTGTTTTTTGCGGTTATAATCAGGTTTGTTTTTTCATAAACTGACAAATGAATTTTATTTACATCATTATCAAAAAGCAGTGCAACGTTTTTGCCTATTATTTCGCTTTCCAGATAACCGAAAATATCTTCTGCCTTGCTATTCCAACCAATTATATCGTTAAATGAATTTATAATTATCACTGGATCAGGATAAAGTTCAATGTCTGTCGAATTAGAAATTTTTTTTATAAAATTTTTTATGCGCATAAAGTCCTGGCAAGTATGATTATTTAATTGGAGCGGTATATTTCAGGAGTTTATAATAGCAAAAATAAAAAGGACTGTCCATTTTTACAGTACAGCCCTTTTTATTAAAACTCGTTTTAGTGTAACGTTTAATCGCTATTTACAGCAATATTTAATCCCATGCTAAAAGTTTCAGATTCAAATAACTCGCCAATCTTGCAGCCAATAATTCCACATAGTCTGTCCATATTGTCATAAGATGGTTGAGTTCTGCCGTTTGCCCATGAATAAACTGTTTGCTGAGGGAGTCCGAGTTCTTTTGCAAGCCTGTAGAGACTCCAGCCTTTTTTTCCTCTGGCGATTTCTTTAATCCGTATTTTCAACGTTCTCACTCTCTCTCTTTTTATTGCCGCTAACTCTATTATATATATTTAATATAGTCGACATTTATGTATATCATTATAATAGTAGTGCAAATTTTAAAATACTTATGTAAGCAGATTTCATATTAAAATAGGAGTAAAATTTTAATACTTATTTTTATAAAGATACGAAGGATTGCCACTGTTTAATTAAAATAAATATTAAATTAATTTATGTATGATATTTGTTGTATAGGCTAATAAGATGACGGAATCACATAAAACTCATTTAAAAAGATTAAAATTGTTGAAATTGCCAGGAAAACTATTAAAATATAATATAATTGATAATGGAGAAGTCTCTAAAAAGGTATGCGAATGAAAAAACTTGTTGTTTCATTATTAATAGTTTTTTTCGCTGTTTCATCAGTTTATGCTGATTCGACAAAACTGCGACAGGCTATAAGATATTATAAAAGCGGTAATTATATTGGCGCAATGCAGGCTTTGCAGGAGCTTACAGCGGTAGATCCCGGAAATGCGCTTGCTCATTATTATCTTGGAATGGCTTATGTCCAGATAGGCTCTAGCGATAAAGCTTCAGCAGAGTATGACAGCGTTATATCGCTAGCGCCGAATTCTCAACTGGCAACTTTTGCACAGACAGGCAAGACTAACTTAAACCCTACTCCTGAAACACCTGTAACTGACCCTTTCCCTGTTGATAACGGTGTTAAGCTTATGAAAGATTTTTATTCAGATCAAGCCTTTAAAAAGCTTCAGGAAAATAAAATTAATAACGTTATTAAAAATTTAAACGATAATAAGGAAGTAAATCCTGATTTATACGAACAGATTAAAGACTTTACTCCTGGCAATAAAAAATCTTCCAATCAAACTGCTCCTTCTCAGGAAGAAATCGCTCAGGCTATGCAGACTTTATCAAAAGCGGGAATTAATACTGCGGCTTCTTACAATCCATATATGCAAAATATGCAAAATATGCAAATGAACCCTGAAATGATGCAGATGAATATGCTTATGAGTTCGATGGGCGGTGGAAACGGAAATATGCAGCAGAGTAATCCGATGAGTATGATGCCAATGTTAATGATGATGCAGAACGGGCAGGGTAACTCAAAAATTGACCCGGAAACAATTCAGTCAATGGTTACAAGCATGATGATGCCTGACATGATGAATATTTATCAAAATAACAACAATAATTAAAATTTTATATGAACAAATCCAAAAATATATTGATAACAGGCAGCTCTGGAGGAATCGGGGCTAAAATTGCTGAAAAACTTTCTGATGAAGGTCATAAGCTTTTTTTAACTGGAAGAAATGAAGAAAAGCTTACAGATCTTTCCAAAAAGATAAATGCGGCAGGTTTTCTTTCAGGCTGTCTAAGTGAAAATGATTTTCCTAAAAAGCTTGTTAATTCTGCACATGAAAATATGGGCAGTATTGACGTTTTAATTAATAATGCAGGGGCATATTTATGGTCTCCGGTTGAAAAAATAAGCGAAGACGATGTCAGAAAAATTATTAAGCTTAATCTTGAAGTTCCTTACAGGTTATGTACGCTCGTAACGGCGGAAATGAAGCAAAACCGGTGGGGCAGGATTATAAATATTGGCTCTATAAGCGGTGCAGTTGGCGAAGCCAATGCTTCTTTATATTCTGCGAGCAAGGCAGGATTAATCGGGCTTTCTAAATCACTTGCCCTTGAACTGGCTGAGTATGGAATTGCAGTCAATACAATAAATCCCGGCTGGGTAAAAACAAATCTTACTGTTGAGTGTTTGGATTCAGGACAAATTGACGAAGCCGAGCAGCTGGAAATGATTCCGCAGAAGCGTTGGATTGAGCCGCAGGAGATTGCGGATTTGGTAAATTATTTAATCTCCGATTCTGCACAGGGAATTACCGGACAGTCGCTTAATCTCTGCTGCGGTTTAAGTCTTGGGTAAATAATTAATCTATTTCCACATCCTGCTTGCCGGAAAGCTTGGTAACGCCTCGCTTGCTGGTCAGCATAAAATCTATTAAATTCTCTGTATATCTGTTAGAGGGCAGTTCTTCCCTGATTTTTTCTATAGCCTGATTTGTATTTAAATCCGAAAACCACAGGAAATTAAACGCTTTTTTAATAACGGTTCTTTCTTCCAGAGTTACGCCCCTGCGCTTTAAGCCTATGGAATTTATACCTACGACTCTTCCGGGTCTGCCGTCAATTTTTGCGTAAGGAGGCAAGTCCTGCCTTGATCCTGTGAAACCACCAATTATAGCCATTTCGCCAATCCTTACAAATTGGTGGAAAACTGTTGAGCCGCCGATAAAAGCATAATCCCCAATAGTGATATGCCCAGCAATGAGTGCTATATTTGCTATAACAACGTTATTGCCGACTTTGCAATTATGGGCAATATGAGCACCGGTCATAAGCATGCATTCATTGCCTACCTGTGTAGTATTTCCATCGCCGGAAGCCCTGTTTATTGTTACATGCTCTCTTATCAGGCAGCCATCGCCGATTATTACTTTTGTAGGTTCGCCTTTATAAGATATATCTTGTGGAGGAGTTCCTATTACCGCTCCGCTTGAAATTTTACAATTTTTGCCGATTTCGCAATGTTCCAGATATGCCTGTGGAAAAATTTCTGTACCGGAGGAAATTTTTGTATTCGCTCCTATAACAACATAAGGATGTATTTTAACGCCTTCTTCAATGATTGCACTGCTGTCTATAATCACTGTAGGATGTATTTCCGCTGACATGTTTCTCCTCCAAATAAAAAATAACCATAAGACAATTTTAGCATACTTGCATGTATGCCTTTGTAATTTCTTTACAATAATGAACTGGATTGCCGCGTCAACACTGCGTGTTTCCTCGCAATGACAATAGTGTTTTTACTGGACAGCGCACATAAGTTCGGCTTCGCAGGCGATTTGACCGTCAACCGATGCAGTACATTTAGTTTTAATTATAGGTCCTTTAATTTTTATAATTTCTGAATAAAAATCAAGCTTGTCGCCGGGTCTTACGATTCTTTTAAATCTAACACCGTCAATTCCTGCAAATAAAGCTAATTTGCCTTTGTATGCAGGCATGGTCATTACGCTTCCGGCGCTGATTTGTGCTAAAGCTTCAACCTGTAATACTCCCGGAAAAATGGGATTACCGGGGAAATGCCCGTTAAATAAACCTTCATTGATAGAAATGTTTTTGTATCCTTTGACGTATTTTCCCGGAACGCATTCGGTAATTCTATCCACCAACAGAAATGGGTATCTGTGGGGAATAATGTCCATAATTTGCATAATGTCAAAGCTTAATTTTTCCTGAGTTTGAAGTTCTTCTGTCATTATTTTTCTCCATTAATAAACTATATTTGTAAATTTCTTAGCTAGCTCAACATGGGACTTGTGCCCCGCATCTTTTGCTATTATATGAGCTTTTAATCTAAACGGGTTAATACCTGTAAGATATAAATCGCCGATTAAATCAAGAATTTTATGTTTTATAGGCTCGTATTGGGATCTTAATTCAGTTGTATAACCATCTTCCGTTAATCCTACAGTGTTTTTTCCATTAGCACCCAGAGCAAGCCCCATCTGATGAAATTTTTCAAGGTCTTTTAGGTAACCAAATGTTCTTGCTTCAATTATATTATTTTTATCGCTGCTTAAATCAAAACTTAGCCATCTGTTTTTAAGGTCAGGATGGTCAAAATTAATGCAGTATGTAATTTTAAATTCATCAGAAGGAATAACTACTAGAGTCGTCTTGTTATCGGAATATGTTATCGGTTCACTAATTTCGATTGATTCGCCATAGTTTTCTTCTGTAATTCCTGCTTTCTGAAACATTTCAAACCACTTTAACGAGCTTCCGTCGAGAATTGGCATTTCAGGAATAGACATGCAAACATCTAGAGAAGTTACGCCTGAAAATGCACAGGCTGCCATAAAATGTTCAACAAGCATAACTCTGACTTCTCCACTGCCAAGAACTGTACAATTGTCAGTAGAGACAACGTTGAGAGGGTTTGCCAGAATAGAGGTCTCGTTTCCCTGAACAAAAAACCTTATTCCTTTTTCCTTGGATGGGAAAAAGCTTACAGTACATTCTTTGCCTGTCATAAGGGTTTGTCCTGTAACAGTATTTTTTTTGCTAAGAGTTGCCATTATTGAAGTCCTTCAAAACCTTTTTTAAACTCTTCAAGTTCTTTTTTGAGTTGTTTGAATTCCGCGATAAACTTTGAGGCATCTTTAAGCGCTTTTATTTGTTTAACAAATTCTTTCCTGTAAACTGCAGGTGCGCCCATAACAATGCTTTTTTCAGGGAAGCTCTTGCTTACACCGGATTGAGCCATAACAATCGAGTCTGAACCAATATTTACATGATCAGCAATACCTACTTGTCCTGCAAGAACAA
Source organism: Candidatus Caenarcanum sp. (assembly GCA_020720345.1). GTDB lineage: Bacteria > Cyanobacteriota > Vampirovibrionia > Gastranaerophilales > UBA9971 > DYOT01. The sequence continues at coordinate 1,247 of DYOT01000042.1, read as the reverse complement.
CTCGATCACCAATTTCAACGCTGCCAGAGATACCAACCTGTGAAACTATAAGACAATTTTCACCAACTTTACAGTTGTGTCCTATCATTACAAGATTATCAATTTTAGTTCCCTTGCCTATAAAGGTATTTTCGACAGTTCCTTTATCTATACAGGCATTTGCACCTATTTCTACATCATCGCTTATTGTTACAGAACCCAAAGAAGGGATTTTGAATATTTTTTGCTGCGAAAAATCGCCTTCAACTTTGCCTTGCTGTCTTGCCGTTTCTACTGAATCAGGTCTTTCCGTAACAAAACTAAATCCGTCTGCCGCAATGCTGGTTCCATGGTGTATTATCACATTATTTCCGATTATTGCATTGTCCCCAATATTTACACCTGGATAAAACAGGCAGTTTGTCCCTATTTCAACGAATTTTCCAATATAAACATTGGCAACAAGCTTTGTATTATCGCCTATAATAGTCCCTCTGCCGATTACAACGTTTGGTCCTACTGAAACATTTTTTCCTAATACAGCTTCGGGATGAATTACCGCTGATTCATGGATTCCTGTTGGGGCATCCACCGGAATTGTAAACAAATGCAGAAGTTTCATCATTGCAAGTCTTGGTCTTTCGACTTCTATGGTTATAATGTTTTCAAGAGAAACTCCAAGTGGAACAACTGCTGCTCTGGCTTTGGTCTGGGCAAGATTAGCGATTTCTTCTTCTGAAAGAGCTAGCGCAAGAGTATTTTCATCAGCTGATTTAGGAGGAGAAAGCCGCTTAATCTCAATATCATTTTCATTTTGGCTAAGTATTCCGCCTATAATTTCATTTATTTCAGAAAGTTTGTAACTTTTAAATTCCTGTCTTGTTATTTCCATGTCAAAATTTTATCCTGTATAACTTCATAAGTTTAATTTTATTCATAAAAAAGTCTATAAACAAGAATTAAACTTTTTTCGGTAAATTTTTTGTAACTTTTAATAACCATATTTTAATAAAGGGTTCAAGAAATCTAAAAAAATTGCTAAACTAATCTAAACAAATTAATTTCATTTCTGAAATTTTTTAGTAGTACTATTTTTTAGGAGAGTTAAACATGAAAAAACATTTTATCGCTACATTAGCTTTATCTTTGGCAATTTCTTCTTTTGGGCTGATTGCTGTTTCAAAAGCTGAAACTGATTCTGCAACAACAAGCTCAACTTCAACAAAAGGGCAGTGGAAAGAGACTAAGCAACAATGGAAACAACAAAA